>VBPQ01000208.1 GCA_005877185.1 Nitrososphaerota archaeon | reverse complement strand
GGTGAAGGGAAGGACACTCTTCTTCGTGATCACGGACATGGAGTCCGAGGTCGACCTCGCCGCCATCAGGCAGCTCGTGGGGATGAAGCACGAAGTGATAGTCATATCGCCGTTCACCCCGCTCTTCGAGGCCCACGGCCTCAAGGGACTTGACAAGACGATATACTCGATAAATGCAACGTACCAGTGGCGCACCAGGAAGAGAATCGTGAGGGAGGCCGCGAAGCTTGGAATTCGGGTCCTCGATGTGGGGCCGAAGGACTTCTTCCCGAAGCTTGTCGCTCGAGTCGAGGAGATGAGGAGGAGGGGCGGCTCATGAAAGCGACAGCCTCAAACAAGTTTGTTAGCGGGGAGGCGATCATATACTACGCGCTCTCCCTTCCGGCGATCGCCCTTCAGCTCTTCTTCTCTTCATCCGTCGCCGCGAACCCTGGACAGTTCACTCCTCAGGTCGCTTCCTTCGGAGCAGGGATCACCGAGCTGGTCCAGCTGCTCCCCTGGGGCCTGCTCACCCTCTCGATCCTGGCCGTGGTGAGGTTCAGACCCTCAGCGCTTGTCACCCTCCTGACCGCTTCTTTCTTTCTGGCCGCCGCCGCGCTCGGCGAGTCCGGCTTCTTTGGAACAGCGCTCGGCCTCACGGGTAGCGTCTCGCTAGTCATCGTTGCCTCCTTCATGGCGTTGATCGGGTTCAACTACGCGAGGGCGGCGAAGGTCCTGGGCGGGCGGCCAGCCCTCGTGGAGTCCGGGGGGCCCCTCGGCTACCAGGTCCTCAGCACGTCGCTCGAGCTCGTCCTCCCACTCCTCGCCGCCTTGGCGCTCGCCGTCGCCGTCTCTGCGATCGTGGCAACGCTGACGCTCCAGACAAAACTTCTCCCTGAGCCCCTCTCGACGCTCTCCTCGCTCTATCTGGAAAGCCGCTTCGGGCTCGTCTTCGTCTCGATTGGAGTCGCCGGGGCGCTGATCTGGGCGATGCGTCAGATCCTCGAGCCGATCATATTGTACTTCACGCTGACGTACGAGGACGGCGTGAAAATGGCTCTCAACGAGGTGGAGGACATCGCGAAGAAGCTCAGAAGGCAAGCGCGTGTGAGGCCCGCCTCCGGGCGGAGCTGGTTTGCCGTCTCGATTGTCTGCGTCTTCTCCGTCTTGTCCCTCTCCCTCCTAGTGGTCAGCCCTCAGGGCCTGTGGGACAACCTCCTGTCGATCTTCGGACTTCACGGGGTACAGGGTGCAGGAACACAGGGGGACCTTGAGACGGCCGCGCGCAACCTGGTGAGGACGATAGACTCCTACGTCGTCCAGGGGCAGGACATCGTCAGGTCCCTGATCCGGTTGCTCTGGGGTTGAGTGGCTTTTGCAGCGAGGAGTTTTATACGCTCGGCGCCGGGAAAGGTGAAAGATAAGATGGCAAGGAAGTACTCGAGCACGTCGCTCTGGGCGGGGGTGGGGCTGATAGCGGTATCGGTCTACTTCTTCCTCGCCTCCGTGTCTCTGATCTCTCCCCCCGCTCAGGCCGTGGTCGCAGCTCTTCTCTCAGCCGTGATTGGTTTCGTCATGCTGTCCGCGGGGACCGCCCTGATCAGGACTTACGTGATTGCGCGCGCCGTCGAACAGGGCGAGCAAACGAAGTGACCGCTTCCTGCGAACTGGGTCATAGCGCACCTGATAATTCCCCCGGAATCGTAGCGTAGATCGAGCGCAGGCCGAACCTCGTTCCTCCCACTAGAAGTCTACGGCTTCTTTCACGTTGGGTGCGATTGAATACCCTTCTTCAACCGTTCGCGAGGTTTTTTGTCGCAAGTCACCCGGACCGACAAATCCATTTTAGGAACCACAGCTCGAAGGTGGCTGATTGCATTCGCGAGGGACAACCGAGGTCGACATCCTTGAGACGATTCTGGCCTTGGTCCAGCTCGTCTCCTTGGGAAGCGCGCTCTTCGGCTTGCTGGGGTATCTCAGCGCTCCGGCAGCAGTGGTGGGCTGCAAGTCGTATCTCGGGATAAGCGACGTCTGCATCAAAGGAGTGCCGTTCCTCTCCGTGGTGCTCTCACTCTTCGTGGCTGGCGTGACCGCTGTCATCAGCCGGCTGCGAAAACTCTACCTCGACGTGACGGCGAGCCGATCCAGCGGCTAACTCGGGTGTTTCGTCGGTGTGAGGGGGGCTATCCGCCTGAGGGGTTTCGATTCGAAAAGCCTATCAGAGAATGGAAATCTGGACCTCCAGTTGGCGACCTGCCAGTATTGCGGGACCGCTATCCCTGAGGACGCGAGATTCTGCGTGTCGTGCGGAAAACCAACGGGCTTCTCGAATCTGAGCACGACAGCTGGGGCGGGAGGGGGGAGCCCCCTCCCGGGACCTCTCGGCGGTTTGCTCTCCACGAGGGAGTTCATCATGACGAAGAAAATCCTATCGATTCGCGAACACTACGATTTTTCAAGCCGCGAAGGGACGAAGCTAGGTGAGGGAGACGGGAACTTCCTCCAGTTCCCCGCAAAGTTCGTTGTGCTCGACGCGAAGAACGCCGAGATAATGCACCTGAACGGCAAGCTTCTCTCGATTCGCAGGGAATTCGACATCTACGACCCCTCTGGTAACCTGGTCGGCATCATGAAGAAGAAGCTGGTCAAACTGATCGGGAGCGAGTACTGGGTTGAAAAGAGTGGGG
>VBPQ01000051.1 GCA_005877185.1 Nitrososphaerota archaeon | reverse complement strand
TGCGATTCACCCTCACGCAGGCTCAGCCCACCCGGGCGAGCAGCTTGGCGTGCAATCCCGGGTTTGCGGCTGCGAGCACGTCCAGACGTTCTTCCAGGTTTAGAGCCGCGTCTAGTTCCCGTCCTCTACCCGTTGTGATGGTCGCGCCCGCCTCCTGCGCGATGACCCGCGCCCCCGCGAGGTCGGTGACTCGCATCCTACCTCGCAGGTCCACAAAGAGGTCGAGATTCCCCTCTGCTAGAAGGCAGAGCTCGAGGGCGTTCGCCCCAAAGTGAAGCAGCCTCTTCACCGAAACCACGAGAGGAACGAGCTTCTCGATCACGCCCCTCGGCGCCCTAGAGAGGTCGACCGCGGCTACCGAGTCTTGAAGCTCCGCGACTGTGGAGGACGTGATTTTCCTGCCGTTCTTCTCGGCGCCACCCCCCGCCTCGGCATAGTATACGTCTCCGCTGACAAGGTTCCTAACCAGAGCGTGTTTCGTCCTACTCAGTCGTCCGCCCTCGGCGACGGCGAGAGAGGTACAGTAGAAGGGGATTGCCTTCTCGAAGTTCGCGGACCCGTCTATGGGGTCCAGCACGACGGTCCAGCGAGACCTCCTGCTCCCGACTTCTCCCCTCTCTTCGCTGACTACTCGCACGTCTCCAGCCTGAACGAGAGCATCTATCGCTGCAGATTCTGCTTCCCTGTCTATGACGAGCGTCTTGTCCCCCGAGGCGCCGACGCCGACGACACGCCGTTGAACTTCGTGGTCCGAGTCGCGCGAGGCCACCATCTGGACGCGCTTGGAGGCCTCCTTGAGGAGGCCCTCCCAATCTACCAAGCTCTCGTCTCCATCAACTCGCTGACACCTCGATTCCGTGACTTCTCAGCTTCGTCATGATCATGGCCAGAGTCTTTTCAGCGTCGCTGTCGGTGTTCACAATCTCGAGGTTCCCTTGGCGCAGCTCCCCGTGAATATACTCAATCGCTGTGTAGTATCGCTCCCTGAAAAATTTACTGACGTTCTTCTCCCTCTCGTTCTTCTCCTCCTGCCTTCTGCGAATTGTCGCCGGGTGCGCCCGCAGCAGCAGGTACAGGTCGGGCCGAAGCACGCGTTCGCGAAGTACATTCCTGACCATCTCCAGGAGATGCGGGTAGGCGGCGCTCTTCCTCAGTTCATACCTTATGAGAGCGTAGGCCAGGTCCGAGAGGAAGTAGCCCTCTGCGACGATCTCCCTCTCTCGACGCGACCTCGCGATTATCGAGGCGTACTGCATCGTCGCCCCGACCAGGCTGAAATCGGAGAAGGTGTCCGCCCTCTCCCCGACGGGAATCTCACTCGAGACAGCGTGGGCCGACTCGGCGAGCCTCATCCATCCCCTTTGCTCGAGCGTCTTCGCGAGCGTTGTCTTCCCTGTCCCCGAGAACCCCTCGAGGACGATGAAGGTCAAGCGGGCTTTCCGGAAAATCGCGTCTATTTACGGTATCAGGGAAAGGTGAGGAAGAACTGGAAGTTAGAGATAAGCGCGTAGACGAGGAATGCGAAGTAGCCGAGGCCCAGGTATGCGACCGTCGGCACCCCGTACTTCACCTCGACCGTCGAGCCCTCCACCGCCTTTGCGAGGGCCTCCTCTCGAGCCTCGTTAACGTCGCGTCCGACCTCAGTCCGTACCCCGGCAGAGATTACGGCCTTCGGGATCCACTTCCACTCTTTCTCAAACTGGCTGACGGGTATCTCAAGGCTCCTTCCAATCTGGCCCTTTCGATACAGGTAGCCGATATGAGCGGCGAGTGCGACCGCCGCTGCCCCCAGAGTCAGAGTCAAGGAGAGGGGCGCAGGGTCGGCACCGACCACCACGAATGCGATAAGGTCAGCTTGGCCCAGCGTCCCGTACCAGGTAGCCACGACGACGATCAGCGCGACGAAGCCAAGCTTTACGAGAGTGAAAAAAAGCTGGTTACCAAAGATAAGGGCGAGAGCAATCCCTATCGCGGCGGGAATCCAGACTCGGTCCTCCACCTCCCTCCTCTTCAGGTCTTGGTAGGCTGCAATCAGGAGGGATGCAGCCATCAGAGCTTCAGAGAGCATCCCGCCCGTCGGGATGAAAGTTGCTTATAAGCGACGTTGCATATTTGTATAGTTGCGTCCTCCAACTTTCGGCGGATACGTACGTCTCCTCGCACGTCTCTCTCCTTTTAGCCCATCCGTTCGGCTCGCTGGCTGGGTGGATTCCGCACTCGCTCGAGGGGCCATCTTTCTCCCGACCGCGACATACGTGAGATTCTTCGTCAGCTCGATCTTCTATCCTCTCTTCCCGGAGCTCCTTCTCTTTCTCCTCCTGCAGCCCCCCCTCTCCTTTGCGCTTGTCTCGCCCCTCATTCTGGGACAGACAATCCCGGTGGTAATCCCTCGACTGCATGCCTGGCAGAGGCGAAGGGCGGTCGAGGCAGAGCTCCCATTTGTGGGGATGCTGCTCTTCGTCCTCTCGCACGAGTCATTCCCCAACATCATCGATGCCTTCTCCAAGATAGGAGAGCTCGGCTTGGAGGTCTTCCCGGGGCTGTCTCGCGAGGCTTCGATCCTCGAACGAAATGTCACGTACGGCGGAACCTCGGAAGCCTCGGCGATTGAATCGACTTTCGCTTCCCACCCGAGTGAACAGTTCAGGTCCTTCCTCCACGGCTATCTAACCGCACTCCTCACAGGGAAGGAGATCCACGACTTCGCCCGCGAAGAGGCCGGCAGATTCGTCGCAAGTCTCGAAGAGAAGTGGCAGAGGTTCGCAAGGCTAACCTCGTCCATGACCGAGGTTGCTTTCACACTTCTCTCGATTTTCCCCGTGGGGATACAGATGGTCGCGACGACCTTCCTAAACCCGCACTCCGTGAACCTGCTACTGCTTTCACACACTCTGCTTGTTGGGGCGACGGTCGGAATCATCCTCCTGATCGACGGGGTCCAGCCGGCGATTCACGACAGGGAATATCCGTTCGCTAGCACCGCCATCCTTGTGGCGGTTTGGTCGAGCTGCAGCCTCTCGATGTACCTGGGGTACCTGACACCGATCGAGTCGCTCCTTCCGCCGCTCTCCGTCTCACTTCTACTCGTCGTTTCGAGCCGTCGCCACTTCGGCCTTCTGCACGCGGGAGAGAGCGAGATAGGGCTTCTTCTCCACGACCTCGCGGAGGAGAGCAGGGCAGGGGCCAGCCTTCCCGTCGCACTCTCGAGGGTCATGGAATATTCAGCGAGGTTCCCCTCCACCCGCGATTCGCTTCGTATCTTCAGCACCCTTCTCGACCTTGGATACGACCCGGTCGCGGCTCAGAAGAGAATCACTCACGGCTCATGGCTTGTGAGAGTCTCCATGTCGATCCTGGCGGTGGCGTTTCAGACGGGCGGGGGGTATGAACTCCTCGACAGGCTCTCCGTTTCATTCCGGAGGATATCCGATGCCCGCCACTCGCTCTCGGTTTCAATCCTCCCCTACGCGGTCCTGGGCGTCTTCGTTCCGCTCATCTCCGGGGGCGCCGTCTGGTTTCTCTCGGGAATAGGCTCTCTGGGTTCCTTCCTTCCGAACCTTGCCGCTCAATCGCAGGGTCCGGGCATCGCCCTCTCCATATCGTTGACCTCACTGCTGAGCGGCCTGATCGTGACCAAGGCTTACACGCTCTCGCTCAGGAATCTCGTGGTGATGCCCCCTCTGATCGCCGCGACTCTCCTCTCGCTCTCGATCTTCGGAGTGCGATGAGTTAGGGGGCGGTTAAATAAATTATGGGAATAATGTAGCATGAAAAGACGGCCAGCGATTAGCCCCTTCATAGCGACCGTCCTCCTCGTCGCGATGACGATTTCCCTCGGCGGTATCCTCTACACTCAGTTCAGGGAGACGGTGGTGTCGCAGATTCGCAATCCTTCTGTCTCCCTGATTGATGTCAATGTAGCGGACGACAGGCGGACGATTACACTGCTCGTCAAGAACGACGGCAACGTAGACTTTCGAATCTCAAGTTTCGCTCTCGCCTACGGAGCGGCTAATCAGAGCTTTGTCATCGGGAACAACGTCTCTCTCATCTCGGGGGATGCGTCGATGAAGCCTGGCAGCCTTCTAGCCGCCAGGTTCAAGATAGCGGCGACCACCACCCTGCCAAGCCTCTCCTCATTCACGATCACCATCGTAGCTGATCAGCTTGCGCGTGCTTTCAACGTCGAAGGGTGAGCGCAGACGACACCGCGCGGTCGTCGAAGTCTACTCGAGCCTGGTCATAATCGCGATGGTCGTTTCCCTCTCGTACCTCGTCTATTCGCAGGCCCCCCGCCCCACCAACTCTGGAAATCTCGTCTTCCTCAACGACGTCCGTCATATCTTCGCCTCCCCTCCGCTTGTTCTCGTTGCGGTTAACGCTTCCGCCCCCGATACAGTGGTGGAGTTGGACATCGACGAAGCCTCCTCCTCGGCGGGTATCCTCGCTTTGGTGGGTTCGTCCTACACGAGTGTCAAGTCACTCTGCGCTGAGGACGCCACGACCTTCTTCTCAGTCTACGCCGCGGCCTCGGGAGAGTTGATCATCAAAGCAGACGGGGAGTCTTGGGTCGATGGGTACGCGGTAAACTCTCTCTGGGTCGGTGCCGGGTGGCACGAAGTCGTACTGGGCGGCGCTCGTAGTTGCGAGATCATCCTTCCCGGGGGAGGTGCCCTTACCTCGCCCGGAAGCGGCGTCAACCCTATCCCCGTCATCGGACGACTGGAGTCGCGCTCATTCGCGCTGTACCTACCTTTCGCGGGCTCACGACACCAGCTTCAGATCCTCTTCACAGGAGGGGTTGATTCGCTTGAAATTCAGTAGGCGGGGAATCGGCGAGATCGCCGGCTCCCTGTCAATGCTCGTAGTTACGATGGCGCTGCTGACGACTGCGAGCTTCCTCTCCTTCGTCTCGGTGAAGGCAGGAGCATCGATGCTCACCGCTGGGGCGGAAGGCGAAGCGAGAGCCGCAGGAGAGCTAGTCGGAGTCGTCGCCACTCAATCGAACACCACCGGGTCTTACGTCTGGCTCTTCAACTACGGGTGGGAGGACGCAGCGATCTCCAGGAGTTACGGGCAGACCGCCGCTCCGCTCTCCTCTTGCGGACTCGTGTCACAGAGTTCTTTGTGCGCTCTCTCCTTCCCTCCGGGGACGAGGGGAGAGGTGACGCTACTCGTTGGGGGGAACAGCATTGAAGTCAAGTTCTAGCCTCTCAGAACCCCTGGAGGTTCTCTCCTTCGAACCGCCCAGGGACGGGTCACTTCTGGGGAACTATCTTGTACCTTACGAGATACTCGCGAAGGGTGGCATCTCGCACAAATCATCGTTCGCGGTCTACGTCTACGAGGCGGGTGGACGTGGGTTCTATCTCGTAAAGGAGCCGTACCTCGACCCTCTTCTCCGTTCAACGGTCGCCTACGCGATCAGCTGCCTCTCTTCGTGGCTCGCCCCGTCGCCCGTCATGGAGATAGACCCGATAGGCTACCTCTTCGCGGAACTCAGGAGAGCAGGCCCCTACTCGAAGAAGCTCAGTTCGGAGGAGCTGAAGGGCGCGGGACACTTTCTCGCTCGAGAGATACTCGGCTACTCCCTCCTCGACCCATTGATTCGGGACCCCGAGATCGAAGACATCTCGTGCGAGGGCCCGTCGAGGTTCATCAAGGTGTGGCACCGGAGGTTCAACTCCAGGGGTTGGCTCGAGACGAACGTCTGTCTGACCCAGGAGAAACTCGACGCCATCGTGACACGTCTCGTCCATCGGTCGGGACGGTCGATCTCCACCGTCTCTCCGATAGTAGATTCCGTCCTCCCCGAAGGCTTCAGGCTGGCCGCTACTTGGGGGAGGGAGGTGACCAGCCTGGGAAGCAGCTTCAGCATAAGGAAGCAGAGGGTCGAGCCCTACACGCTCTGCGAACTGATCAAGTGCGGTACCCTGGACTCTAAGGTGGCGGCTTACCTCTGGATGCTCCTGGAGCTGAAGGGCTTCGTCGTGATCGCGGGGGTCACAGCTTCGGGGAAGACTACCCTCCTTAACTCGCTGGCGACGGTACTCAACCCTTCATGGAAGATAATTTCGATCGAAGATACGAGAGAGATCGCTCTCCCCCACTCGGGGTGGAAACCCCTTCACACAAGGAACATTCCGGCGGCGGGCACCAGCATCACCCTCTTCGACCTGGTTAAGCTGAGCCTTCGAGAGAGGCCTGACTTCGTCATTCTCGGCGAAGCAAGGGGGCAGGAGGTCCAGGCGCTCTTCCAGTCGGCGGCGGCGGGCTCGGGATGCGTGACAACGTTTCATGCCCCCAATGTAGAGTCACTCGTCGCTAGGCTCACCGAGCCCCCCCTCTCGGTATCGCGTGCCCTCCTGTCGCTCATAGACGCGATCGTCTTCATCGTCAAGAGCGCCGACGGCGGGAGACGGTTCGTCAGCGAGGTGGTTGAAATGCACGACACACCCCTTCAGCTCTTCAGGGGTGACGGGGTTGCCTGGGAGGGAGATCCCGAGGAGTCTCACAAGCTGGTGAAGAGAGGAGTGGGGTTTGGCTACTCGGAGAGGAGAATGAGTTACGAACTCCAGCGCAGGTTCGAATTCCTCGAAAGGATGGTGGGCGAAGGAAAGACGTCTTCATTCGCGAATATCTCCTCAGAGCTTCGGAAGTTCTACCTCTCCGCGAGTTTTACCTTCTGAGAGTTGAAGATGGAGACGACCTTCTCCAGGGTGTCGATCTCTCTCACGGTCTTGTCATCCCTGATACGTTTGATGCGAGGGAACCTGAGCGCATAGCCGCTGTCGTGCCTATCGCTCTCCTGGATGCTGTCGAAGGCAACCTCGAGGACTATCTCAGGCTTGACCGATCGCCGGTACCCGTAATCCTTGATCGTCAGCTTCTTGATTCTCTCAGTCATCGAACCTATTTCGCTGTCCGTCAGACCCGAGTAGGCTTTCCCGATCGTCTTCAAGCCGTCTCTCCCCCGGACGGCGAATGTATAATCGCTGATCACGCCGGCGCGCTTTCCGTGGCCGTACTCAGCCGCCACAATGACCGCATCAATGGTGTCGAGCTCCTCCTTCAGCTTCACCCAGCTCTTGCCCCGCTTCCCCATTGCGTAGGCGCTCTCAGGGTCCTTGAGCACCAGCCCCTCGTACCCAAGCGCCCTGCTCGTGGCAAACGCCCTTGCGATCTCCTCCCCGCTCGCGACGGTGATCCTCTCCGCCGGGAGCAGCCCGCTCCCTCGGATAGCTGCGGCCAACGCGATGCTCCTCTGCCTCAGAGGGCGGTCGAAGAGCTCCTCGGCACCGAGCAAGAGGATGTCAAAGACAAAGTACTCGACGGGGGCGTTACGCGCGGCTTCCTCAAAGTTCTCTATCCGCCGGAGCCTCCTCTGGAGTAACTGGAACGGGAGGGGCTTCCCGTCCCTGAACGGCACTATCTCGCCGTCAAGGATGAAGTCGTTTTCGATGGAGGCGGCCGCCCGAGATACCTCCGGAAAACTCTCCGATACGTCTTCCAGTCGCCTGGAGAAGATTCTTACTTTCCCTCCCAGCTTGTGAAGCTGTGCCCTCACGCCGTCGTACTTGTACTCGGCGAAGATTGGCTTCTTGAAGTAATCCGCGACCTCGGTCGGACTAGCCATCGGCTCGGCGAGCATGAAATTTAGCGGCCGGAAGGGAGTCATCGTCACCTTGGAGAGCTCGCCGAGACGAGCCCCGTAGGCGAGGAGTCCTATATCGCCGGCCAGGAGGTGTGCCCTGGCCACCTCCTCCTTCGGTATCGCGTATGCCTTTGCGATAGCCTCCTCGACCAATCCCTGAACGAGGCCGGTCCTCATCTCCCCCGTGAGTATCTTCACGACGTACTTCGCTTCAGGTGGCGAAGACCTCAGGAGGAGCGACTTCAGCAGAGCCCTTCTGGAAGAGGATGACCCCTTCCCCTTGCTCCTCGCCATCGTGTCGAATGTCTTCTGCAGTTCGGCGATGGTGATGCTCTCCCCAAAGAGGGTCGTCTCCCGCTTGCTCTTCAGCGCCTCCTGGGCGACTTCCCCGAGATCCCCATACCTCAAGTACAGTTCAGAGATCGCTTTGGCGGGGGTACCGGAGATCTCGGTCAGAAGCTGCCAGATCGTGGAGTAGCCTACCTGCGTTTCGTCCCTGCTGCCGCGTGGAGATGAGCGGCCGGTCGCGAGCCGTGCGGCGAGCGCTGCGTCATCGGCGCTCAGGTTTCTGAGGTAGGCCGAGAGTCTCTCGACCTTCGCGTTCTTACTCTGAGTTGCCCTAACCTCATCCAGCACCTTCGCGAGCCCGGAGAGGGGTGCGCTTTCATTCATACTTCTCCAGGGGTGCGGCCATCAAGTACGCCGCCTCCCCGTCCCTGTAGTAACCCTCCAGCCTGCTAACCCTTTTGTAGTTCAACCTCTCGTAGAGAGCGACTGCCTGAATGTTTGATACGCGGACCTCAAGGTAGCACTCGCGCGACGACTTCTTTGCCATCTGCTCCTGGGCGTAATCTATCAGCTTCGTCCCCACCCCCTTCCCCCTATGCTCAGGGAGAACGGCGACGGAGACGATGTGTCCCTTCCTCGCGAGGCCGAACCTTCTCAAGTGTGAGAAGCCGTACTCGATGCGACACATGATGTAGCCGACGACATTATCCCCGAGCTCCGCGACGAGGAAGGTTTCGGGAAACTCCGAGAGTATCTCGTAGTAGAAGTAGTCCGAGTAGTGTTCGGGGAGTGTCTTCATGTTTATCGTGACGACCACCGGGATGTCCGCCTGGACGCAGTGTCTTATGTCGTAATCCGCTACCCTCCCCACAACGACCTTCTGCAATCTCCCACCACCTCGAGCGGACGAGTTCTGGTTAAACCTTATTGGGTTCCAAACAGTTCAAATAAAGGGTGGGAGGCGCGCGCCTGTTGCTCCTTGTCGGTCCTCACCACCATCGACCTCGACACGATAGTAAGGGGAGCCTTTTCGGTCAAGGACTCCTTCGTCCTTCCAGACGGGGAGGCCGAGTACAAGGTCGTCTACGATGAGAAGGCGAAGGGGGCCTTCGAGCGTCTCTACGAGACTCTGAGACCGAAGGGGTACGTACCGCGGCTCACGGGCAGCAGGGACGACTGCGTCCTCCTGGTCAGGAAGGCGCCGACGGAGAAGGGCTCCTCGAGGGCCCCTGTCGTCCTCGGACTCCTCACCCTGGCGGCGGTTGTCGCCTACGGGTGGCTTCAGTACATCGTCTACCAGCAGCTGTTGCCGGAGCAATTGCCCGTCCTGATGGGGCTGGCCTACGTCCTGGTCCTGATTCTCGTCATCGGCCTCCATGAGGTTGTGCACAGCCGGAGCGCGGGTCGAGGAGAAGGGGGGACGCGGGCGCCCGTCCCTTACTTCCTCCCCGGGCTCCCCGCTTTCACTGCCCTTCCCTCCTTCGGAACGGTCCTCGTCCACAGGGAACCGCCCGTGAACCGCGACGCGCTCTTCAGGACGGGATTCCTGGGACCTATCGTAGCGATTGTCCTCTGTATCCTCTTCTACGCAATCGGAGTGCTCACAGCGGCTTCAGTCTCGATGGCTCAGGTGCAGAGCGTCCGCACCGCCCTCCCAAACATCCAACTCACGACGCCCAACCCGAGCATCGTCGAGATTCTCATAGTATCATTCCTCAACCTCATCGGGGGTGGACCGACGACCGCCTCGGGCAGTCAGCTCATCTCGCCGATAGCAGCGGCAGCGGACACAGGACTGATCCTGACCTTCTTCAACCTGCTTCCCGCCACCCAGCTAGACGGGGGGCAGCTCTGCGAAAGCATCCTCGGCTACAGGGGGCTCCGGATAACGACCTACCTGAGCATAGTCGCCCTCCTGGTTCTCGACACGCCAA
>VBPQ01000050.1 GCA_005877185.1 Nitrososphaerota archaeon | reverse complement strand
CAACTGCCTTCATCCCGACTCCCGCGTCTACGACGAGAACGGGGTATGGAGAAGGATTGGCGACGTCGATACGCGGTCGCAAGGATTCCTGACGTATGACAAGAGAAAGCAGGCGGCGATTCCAACGAAAGCTATCCTGAAGGAGCGCAGATGGGAATCGGGGTCACTTCTAAAGCTGAAGACCGAGAACGGGAGGACCATTCTGCTCACTTCCGACCATCCCGTTGAGACGAGGCGTGGAATGGTTCCGGCCGGTAAAGTTTCACTTGACGACTACTTGATGACGAGCGGATTGAATGGGATAGGCTTCTCAGAGCCGCCCGCTACGGAAATCATCTCTTCCGATAACCTTCATGCCGCAATGGAAAAGATGGGGATAGGTGAGAGGGGGAGTGCCCGGGCACAAGTACTGGGGGAGCTCAGATCGCGCAACCTCGAAAGGGTTCTCTTGAACGACCCCAGGATGGCTCAGTTGCTGAAGCTCCTGGGGTTCATCTACGGAGATGGCACAATCCCCGAAGTTAAGAGCGGGCACTACGTCTCGTTTTACGGGAAAGCGGAGGACCTTTCAGACATCAAGAGGGATTTAGAGGCTCTTGGCTTCGCCTCCCATCGCTTCACGAGAGAGCGTCACCATAAGATCAACACCATCTATGGTCCATCCGAATTTGACTTCGCCGAGCACTCTCTGCAAGCTTCATCGACTTCTCTTGCGGTCTTGATGGTAGCTCTTGGCGCCCCCTACGGGAAGAAGGCTGCGAAGGAATACAGGCTCCCCGCTTGGCTCTTCGCATCAGAGGACTGGCAAAGAAAACTGTTCCTTGCCGCGTACTTCGGGGCAGAGCTATCGGAACCGAAGACCACTAACGGCTATGATTTCCAGATGCCTTTGTTCAGCGTGAACAAGCTTGAGCGCCTATCGCAAAGCGCAATTCAACTCCTGGAGGACTTCAGGAGTCTGCTCCAATCGCTCTACATCGAAACCTCTCCCCCGGCACGCGTCGTGGGGTACGATTATGACGGAGTGGAGGGGCGCTCGATTGGCTTCCGAGTCGGGATACTCTCAAACACAAAGAACCTTCTACGATTCTTCGGTCAAATTGGCTACCTATACAACGGCGAAAAGCAGCGACTTGCTAGCTTGTCCTCCTGCTTCCTCTCCTACCTTCAGAGAATTCGTGACGAAAGGAATCGCATTCGGGAACAGGCCGTGGAAATGTACGGGTCGGGTGTCCCTCCCGGCAAGATAATCGAGTCCCTAGCCTCCGAGACCGCAGGCCCAAGCTTCATTCGCCACTCCATCTGGAACACACGAGGCAGCGCCAGGGTGTGGCAGTCCATCAGGCTGGAGAATTTCGTCAAAACGTTTGAGGCGGGAAGGAGCGGCCTGATATATGATAAGGTTCAGTCAATTGAGTCCCTCCCATATGAGGGACTGGTTTACGACGTGACGATTGGAGACAGCAATCACAACTTCGTCTCCGAAGGAATAATCGTCTCTAACTGCGGGATGCGCCTCGTCAGGACGAACCTGAGGTTCGGCGAGGTGAAACCGAAGGTAAAGGAGCTTGTCGACCTCCTCTTTCAACTCGTCCCCGCGGGAGTCGGCGTGAAAGGAACTGAGAGGTTTGCTGAGACTCAATTCGAAGAGATAACTCGGTGGGGTGTGAAGTGGTGCGCCGAGCACGACCTCGCGTGGGAGGATGACCCCAGCCACGTCGAGGAAGGAGGGTACATCAAAGGGGCCGATCCGAGAAAAGTGAGCGGGCAAGCGCTGAGCCGCGGCATCAGCCAGTTCGGAACCCTTGGGTCGGGGAATCACTACCTCGAGATTCAGGTCGTGGACCCGGCCCGGTATTTCGACCCGGAGCTGGCTCGCCACTTTGGAATCGTCCATGAAGACCAGGTCGTCGTGATGATCCACTGCGGAAGCAGGGGGTTCGGCCACCAGATCGCGACAGATTATGTCAGGAACTTCGAAGGGGGGATGAAGAGAGCGGGAATCCAGGTGAGGGACAGGGAGCTCGCGTCCCTACCCTTCAACTCCAGAGAGGGGCAGAACTACTACGGAGCGATGGCGTGCGCCGCGAACTTCGCCTTCGTCAACCGGCAGGTCATCGTTCAGAAGATAAGGGAGGCGTTCGGGCGCGTCTTCCACAGGGACCCCGAGGCCCTGGATATGCACCTCGTCTACGACGTCTGCCATAACATCGCAAAGGTTGAGAGGCACACCTACGACGGCAGCACAGTCGAGGCGATCGTCCATCGGAAGGGGGCGACCAGGAGCTTCGGCCCGGGGCACCCCGACATCCCTCCCCCTTACAGGAGCGTCGGGCAACCAGTGATAATCGGAGGCTCGATGGAAACGGGCTCTTACCTCCTGGTGGGGACTCACAGGGCGATGGAGGAGACTTTCGGCTCGACCGCCCACGGCTCAGGCAGGACGATGTCCCGGACCGCGGCTAAGAAGACCGTAAGGGGATACGACCTTCAGAGGAAGATGCAGGAGAAAGGGATTTACGTCAAGGCAGCAACGATGGACGGCCTCGCGGAGGAGGCGGGGATGGCCTACAAGGACATATCTCAGGTCGTGGAGACGATGGACCGCGCAGGGATCTCGAAGAAGGTCGTCGCTCTCAGGCCAATCGGGAACGTGAAGGGCTAGTCCGCTAGCTGATGTAGCCCGGCTGGGGCTCCCTCTTCTCCGGGCCACCCGGCTCTCTCCCCTGCTCCGTCATCTTCTGAAGCTGGCTTATCACGTTCTGGGTCTCCTCCGCCCTGGCCTTCAGGCTCGAAACGTCTATCTTCAGATTGAGCAGCTTCGAGAGTGCCTCGAGAACCGACTGGGAAGCTCCTGCGTCTATCACGTATCCAGAGGTCTCCCCGAGCAGGCAGATTCCCTCCATCCCGTTGAGAGCTGCCATCCCGACCATCAGCCCGTTCATCCCTGTTATCCCTCCCTCCTTCATCAGAAGCACCCCGCTCTTGGTGAGCGATTCCAGGAGGTTCACGGAGGTCGCCGCCCCGAAGACCCGAGGCACCTTGGAGAAGGCCCCCGTAATGTAAGCGGCGAGCGTGTAGACTGTGTTCACACCGTAAGACTTCCCCAGCTTCACAACCATCTCCGAGAGCTCGTACTCCCCCTCAGAAGTGGTAGGCTGAGCGTCCGCGGTGAAGACAAGCAGGTCGTTCGTCTGACCCGTCGGGGCGTAGTACACCTCCGCCTTCAGTGACTCGACCCTCCCGTCCTCCTTCACGTTGACTTGAGGAGGAAAGCTGTCGCACTGGTACTCGACCATCCTCTTCGCTTTGAAGGTTGTGATGAGGTGGTCAACGCCGAGCTTCCCCACGTACCCACTCCCGGGCAACCCACAGACGAGAATCGGGTCCTTCGGTTTCGGCCGAAAGGAGACCTTCGACCTTATTCCGTTTGTTACGCTCTCCTTCGTCGCCGTCGCCGTCGTCGTCAAGCCTTCTCCTCTCCCTCCCTCCTCAATCTGAACTTCTCGCCTATATCGATGAGCCTTCCCTTCTCCTCTACCTTCATCGAAGTGTTGAGTTTGAACCTCAGCCCGAGATTTCGGAAGAGACTGTACAGTTCACCCCCCGATATCTTCTCGTTGAACTTGCCTTCTCGAATCAGTCTCGAGAGTTCCTTTACGATATGGTCAGTCTCGTTCGGGTAGTATGAGTAGGCTGCCTCCAGGACTTCGTCGCCCCTGTCTATGAGCATCTCCGTAACCACCTGACGGCCGGTCTTCTCGACCTTCTGCGTCTTCGCGCTCGTCGTCGTCGCTGCCATCCTCTTCATCTGGGCTAGCTTTCGCTGCGTAATCAGCTTGAGTTCGGCGTCTTCCTCCATCTGTCTTCTTTGTTGGCTCAGCGGCGGCGCAGATAAAACACTTTTGATTTCAGCGGGGAGGCCTCGTCCCCGTCGCGAGAGCCACGGCCACCAGTAGGGCGGCTCCCCCGAAGACGAGGTAGAGAGTTATCGCCTCACCCAGAAGGATAACACCGCCGAGGGCGCTCACCAGAGGGATCAAGTACAGCTGGATAGAGAGTGTAGAGACAGCCTTCCTTCCCACTAGGGTGTAGAAGATGGTGTTGCCGATCACGGTACTGAGCAGCGCAAGGTAGAGCACAGAGACCCATCCCTCGGTCGAGAGACGGGAGACGTCCGCGAAGAAGCTTCCTGAAAGGAGGGGAAGGAGCATCGCCGTCCCCGCAATCGATGCCCAGATCGCCGTCGGCACGGCGCCGTACTTTCCCACGAGCGGTTTCGAGAGGACGGCATAAACCGCGTAGGCAAGCGCTGTGACGACTACCGCGACGGGGCCTGTAAGGGTGACGAAGCTGAGGTTGTCGCCTGCAGAGAGGATGAGCGCCCCCGCGAGTGCGAAGAGTAGTGCGGTAACCAGCCTTCGCCCAATCTTCTCTCCCAGCGACAACCTCGAGAGCAGGACAACGAATACGGGTCCGAGCGAAATCAAGAACCCGGCGAGAGAGGCCGAGACAATCGACTCGGCGTAGTTGAGTGAGAGGTGGTAGATAACGACGTTTGACAGCGCGACAACGAGGAACCTGGGC
Source organism: Nitrososphaerota archaeon (assembly GCA_005877185.1). Taxonomy (GTDB): domain Archaea; phylum Thermoproteota; class Nitrososphaeria; order Nitrososphaerales; family Gagatemarchaeaceae; genus TA-13. Next base: position 5,126 of record VBPQ01000050.1, on the reverse strand, counting down.
AGATCGGTCCTTTGGAAGGGAACCTTCAGCTTCCCAATGAAAGGCGCGAGGACAAGAAACGCCGCGCTTACTATGAGCCATCTCAAGAGAGTCAGGCTTACTGGGGAGAGGTCACGGTCGGCCCTTCTTATCGCCACGAAGGCGAGTCCCCAGATAACGCTGAGGGCGAGAAGCAGGGTGTAGCTCTTCGTCAGGCTCGATTGTGACATCTCGCCAGCCTCCCAACGTGATGGTGATAAGTGAATGGCCGTCGGAAGACCATTCCCAAGGAATTAGGTGTTCTACGGATTGAAACGAGAGTTCCAGAAGTTAGGTTCTAATCCCTCTACTGACAACCATTGGCCATGATTCGAGAACAGAGGGCGCTAGTAGCGGTCCTCGCGGTGGTTGTCGTCTCTCTCCTAGCGGCGACCCAGTACGCGCCGCCGGGGCCGGCAGCAGGTTCCACGACTACCACGACGACGTCCTTCACCACCACGTCTTCAACCGTCTCGATAACATCCGCGAGTAGCTTCTCCTTCATCCCGTCCGCGCCGCTTCAAGTGTTGTCTGTGAGCGCCCAGACGACCAGGGACGACGCCACCGGCAAGGTGTACCTCACGCTCTTGGTCGCCTACAAGAACATAGGTAGTGAGGCGGTGTACGTCACGAGGGGATGCGGGAGCCCTCTCTCAGCAAACATAAGCTCCACCTCCGTCATCGCTGAGAACCAGGGGGTAAGATGCCTCTGCGCGGAGTTCATCGCCGCCCTGAATCCTGAAGACTCAGGGAATGCTCTGACGCCGGGTTGTTGGAGCGGTGTGTTGTACCAGGTCGTCCACCCGGGAACCATCTCGGTGGAGATGAAGCTCACCTACTGGAGCGGACAGAACCAACAGAACCCGGGCGCGACTTCTATCGAAGCGAGCTTCACTCTAGAGTGAAGACGTTTTGCGTCTGGGTGACGCCTTTTCAGGATGACAGTTTGCGTTGGGCGCTGCACCGACTCGAAGTCTAATCGAGCATCTCGGTACGGTCACGTCTACAAGCATCCGCAGACAAGAAAGATACCAAGGCCTACGAATGGAACTTCCAGACAGACTAAATAGGAAAGCGCTCCTCCTTATCCGCAATGAAGAGCGCGATGGAATGGCTGACAGAGGAGAGCCAGCACGCGGTCCGCTACCTGGCGATGAGGGACCTGCTCGGTGGCAGCCCAGGCGACCTGAAGGCCTCGCGTGAGGCGGTCACCACCCGCGGTTGGGTCAGGGACATCCTGCTGAAGCGGCTTCCGGGCGGATTCTGGGTCGACGGGGAGAACCTCTACAGGCCGAAGTACCACTCGACCAACTGGATGCTCCTCATCCTCTCAGACCTCGGTGTCACGAGGGAGCTTCCCTGGCTGGCCGAGTCGGCGGAGATGTGGAGGGACAGGTTCGCCAGGCCCGACGGCGGCTTCGACACGGGCAACTCCAAGACGAGCGAGCTCTGCCTCACGGGGAACACCGCGCGGGCGCTGGTCAAGTTCGGGTACGCCGACGACCGACTTGTCAGGCGCGCCTTCGAATGGCTGGTGCGGAACCAGAAGCCGAACGGCGGCTGGCACTGCTGGGGGAGGAACGGCGTCATAGACGGATGGGAGGGGATGAGCGCCTTCTCGGTCTACCCGCGGCAGAAGTGGACGCGGAGCATGAAGGCGGCGGTAGACAGGGGCTGCGAGTTCTACCTCGAGCGCGGCCTTCTTCGCCAGGGGGCGCGGTATGACCCGTGGTACAGGCTCCACTTCCCCTACCACTACTACTACGACGTACTGGTCGGCCTAGAGTTCATGACCGCCCTGGGCAGGGGGGACGACCCGCGGCTCGCCCCGGCCCTGGAGCTGCTCAGGAAGAAGCGGCGAAGGGACGGCCGCTGGCTAATGGACGCGGTCCACCCTGACTACCTGAACGCCGGTAGGCTGCCTGATTGGTTCCCGAAGTACAAGCACAGGCTGGCGCCCTTCTCTCTGGAGCTGGCCGGGAGGCCAAGCAAGATGATAACGCTGAGGGCCATGGCCGTTCTGGGACGGATTGACTCCTAGCCGGGTGACCCTGTTGCTCGCGGTTCGCGAGCCCTCAAACCGGGACCGATTAGTCGATGCGTATGGAGCAGGGGAATCCGCTATCATATCTACATGAGGCCGGACCCAGTGAAAGTAGACTGGATGCGCATCAGTCATGCAAATCAAACTCCGCCCTAAACGGGCGCTTGAAGTGCTGGTCAGGTGAGACGTACCTCGCTCATGCCGCATTGTCGGCACCTGAGCCTGATGCGACCTTCCCTCACCTCGTCAATCGCATCCATCTGCCCTCCACAGCAAGGACACGGCTGAGATTCAGTCAATCTGTCTGAGCTCTTCCCGGCCAAGCAGCTGAGTTGGTGCGGGTATGGGCGATTAAATACATCGTTTGCATATAATTGTAGGTCAAGCAGAGCGCGTAGGCCGCCTCTGAAGGCGTGCATGCAACCTCGATGAACAATCGTGGCCAAGGCAGGCAATAGCGGCTCCACAGGCCGTAAGTCGCGTGATGAGGCAATCTGGCCGGGAGCCGGAGAGGAGGAGGGGTTAGATGACCCTATCAGCCAATGAACCTAGATGGTTCAATCAGCCGATCTCCGCCTTGAAAAGGAAAAGGGTGGAGGAACAAGCCCAGTTCTATCCTAACGGATAGAGAGACAAGCCGATAACGGCAAGACAACGCAAGAACGCACTCGGAACAAAGCCAAAACGGCAAGAGGCGAACTACTTGGAAGCACAGAAGGACGTAGGAAATCCTACGGCAAGTCAAGGGGGACAAACCGTAGACATCGAACTGACGCCTGAAGAAAATCAAGTCATCGAACTGCTGCGGACGCCCAAGCTTAGCATCAAGCATCTCGACGAAGAAAGGAGGCAGATGATCAGACGGTTCATCGAGCACCTGCACCACGAAAAGGGCATCTCACTCACAGACATGGCCAAGCTAGTCGGAAACAAGACGAGCGGATACATGTCATGGCTAGCAAGACAACTCGGAATACAACCAAGAGACTTCGAAGAGGCCAGACTCGCAGGAATCCACAAAAAGGTGCGCAAGTACGAGCGGAAGCCATTCGACGGAACCGATGAAGAGAAAGCATACCTACTCGGATTAAGACACGGAGACCTTTCAGTATTCAATCCTTTCGGAGATGCCATCAGAGTCTCGGTAAGCACAACTCATCCAGCAATGGCGCAGCTGTTCACGAAGCTATTCAGCCCATATGGTCATGTCTATCAGCATCCACGGTACAAGAAAGACACCAAAACCTACGAGTGGAATCTGCACGCAATTCTCGATCGGAGCTTCGACTTTCTTCTGCAAAGCTTCGAACAGACCTCATCCCGGATACAGGAAAGCGAAACAAGCATAATCGCGTATCTGACAGGACTACTCGATGCGGATGGTTCCATAATCCTCACGAAGGATCAGTTCGGCAAAGTATCGCTGTTTCTTGACTTCTACAACTCGAACAAAGGGATACTCGAGTGGATACAAGGGCACGTCAAGAGATGGGGTTACTTTTGCAGCCTCCGAATCAACAAGAAAGGTGGCGTACGAACCAAGAAGTATGGAATCATTCACCGCACGGATTACTGGCAGTTCTCTGCTTACGGGATGGACAGAATTCAAGAACTGATAGCCAAACTCCAACCACGGCACTCGGAAAAAATTCAAAGACAGAGTCTCGCGCTGTCGGTACACAAAGGTCAAGACTACGCCTCGATTCAACATGCAGTCGAACTCTTTCGAGCACAGAAAGATCAGGAAGTTCAGAATTTCGTTCTACAGGCCCAGCAAGAGTACGAAATGAAACACAACAAACCACAAACTAGCCCCTCCCTCTTTTTTCAGTCATCTGGATAATGTCATAATCCCACAGGGTGGACTGGTTCCTTCATTTGCTTGCGTCCGGACGGATAGATTTTGTCGTTGCTGATTTCCTCTTGAAGTCGCGGTTTCATTTTTCGTGGGGGGTTTTTAAGTAGTGAGACAATGAGTTATCCAGATTCTATTATTGCCTGAATCGCGTCGAGTCCTTTGCACTCTAAAGAGAGAAGCGCAAAGTCGCGCGTATGAAGAAATTCATGAAAGGATATTGGCATCGCTGTCTGGCTGCTTTGCGGTTCACGAGGATTTCCTCTGCCGAGAAGAGGAGCCTTGCGTAGTAATCTGCGAAGGCTGCAATTCTAGAAATATTGTCTCCGTACTCGTGCACGAATCAATTCATCACGCCCTGCTTTGGCTTAATGACGACTTCGGTGAAATCGACCGCTTCGACGAAATTTGTCAGAAGATGTCTGAACACGGCTTCGGGGTCTGATTGCTCATGTTGAACTCATCATAAGATATCTGAAAGAATGGCCAAAGTTCTAAAACGTGAGCGATCTTCAACGCTTACGGCTGAGTTATCTTGATGCACTGTGTAGGGCAGCTAGTTTCACACGCCATGCAGAAGATGCAATCTGGCTCCCTCACCGGGTCCGACTTGTCACTCCTGTATGCATTCCAGTCCGCACTTCCCTGCTGCACGACCTTGTCCTTCCCCGTTCCCGCCTGCCCCGGGTTGAGCAGCCACTCGAAGACGAAGACGGGGCAGACGTCCATACAGACGCCGTCGGATGTGCACGCCTCGTAGTCCACCGCAACCTGTGTACCGTGGATTCCGTTCGCGGTGGGGTACGGCTTGCCGTCCCCGTCCAATCGCTTCATCCCCCCCGCACGAACCTTGTGGCCCATGTGCTCTCCCGTTATCGGAAACTCTGCCTGCTTCTGCATGAAATTGGGGTCGATTGGTCTTGTCTTGTAGCCGACTTCTCTCGTCAAGAGGTTGACAAATTCGCCGCGATTTGCCCTGATATAAATTTACTCAATTCGCATTGGCTAAACCGCCCGGCTTTATTGCGAGACGCGTGCCCGAGGCAAATCAAACCCAGGCCCAGGAGGAGGAGCTCTTCTATCGTCAGCCCAGAACCTCGAATGTTCCGCCCTCTTTGATCTTGTATACGGTGATGGGTTTGATGGTGAAGACCCCCACCTCCACTACGCCGGGGATGTTCTTCACCCTCCCTTCCAGGGAGGCGGGCT
>VBPQ01000049.1 GCA_005877185.1 Nitrososphaerota archaeon | reverse complement strand
GAAGTCAACGTTAAGCATGCTCGCGACCCTCCTCCCGCCGCCGGTGGAGAAGATATAGGACTTCTCACCGCAATGGGAGCAGAGGAAGTAGCTCATGTTCTCGACGATGCCGAGGATGGGGACGTTGAGCTTCCTGAACATCGCGAGCGCTTTCGTCGCGATTGTGAGCGCGGCCTCCTGGGGCGTGGTGACGATGATGACCCCGCCCAGCGGCACAGTCTGGGCGAGGGTGAGAGAACTGTCTCCCGTGTTGTGGACAATAATCGAATTGGCAATGAAATTCTGGTACTGCTCAACTTGCAGGTCGTAGGTTTCGACCTCTCCGACCGGTTCGATGGTAGTCACCCGCGCCAGCTTGAAGGGATTCTTGTCCACCTTCAGGGAAAAGTCGAAACCGTACGATGTGCTGTGGCGCGCTATCCTCCCCTCGGGTAGCTGCTTCTCCTCCGTAAGCTCGGTTCTGATGTTATCCGACCTCAGACCGCTCATGAGGCAGAGCTCGTGCAGCTGGCGGGCAAGCATCTCATTCGTGGTTTCAACGGCAACGGTGTCATGCTCTATCGTTACGAACCGGTACCTTCCCTTCAAGTCGGGGAGCGCCTTCGTCGCCACACGGTGCCGAATCGTGGCGTCCGCTTCTGCGTACCCCCGAATGAAGGCCAGCCGTTGGTCGGATGGAAGGGTGAAGACCCAATCTGGTATCCGTTTCTCGCGTGCGCGGTGGTCAAGGTCGAGCGCTCTGAAGAGTTTCGCGAGGGGAGAAGATGCGACTGCGAACTTCAGGCCGTCGTTGTCCTCGAAGATGTGGCAGTGGAAGACTTTTGTGTAGAGGTCCTCGTAGGTCTTCCTGAACTTGCTTCCTCTCGGTTCGCAAACTCTGATTCCGACTGGCTCCCTCTTTCCCTTCTGGACCTTCACGAAACCTTCGCCGACAAAATGACCAACGATACGCATGAATTCAGGGGTTGTGATGCCTGGTAGGGTTATGTGAGCGGGGTCGTAATCGATCGCGGGAAGCGCCATCGGCTGTCCTCCGTCGATGAAGTTCGAAACAACTATCCGATCGCCGACCTTCAGTTCCTCGAGCCTGTGCCATTCTATCTTCCTATGGTACTTCAGAAATGGATGATTCGCACTTGCCAGTATTGTCCTGTTCGGCGTTTTCAATCGAAATACCATCTGCTTTCCCTGCGGGAAGACGCCCAGGACCCTCCTAGGTACCAGCTTTTCCCCGTCGTAGGCCATCACGAAGTCGCCCACCCGGATTTGCTCGATAGGCTTGGGAACATCGGTCGCCATTGTGACAAAAGTTCCGGCGGGCAGGCAACCAGGAGGAAGATCAATTATCAGATAGTCGAGGTCCCCCCAGTTTACCTTCGTCAGAAGCTGTCTCACAGCCCCCGCGACCATCGGCCCCCTCCATATGAGGGGAGTCTCGTCTTTGTAGAAGAAGCCGAGAGAGGCCACCTTCACACCGTGCGCCGATGGCGTCTGGATTAGGTCACCCTCGACCCCGGGCGCAGCGCGTATCCCCATCATCAGGGGGATGTTAGGCCCGTAGATGTCGGCGTCCAAGAGACCAACCTTTGCGCCGGAGGAAGCGAGCGCGACGGCGAGGTTCACGGCGATCGTGGACTTGCCCACTCCACCCTTCCCACTCGCGACGGCGATGACGTTCCTTACACCCTTCAGCACCTCAGTCTCGTCGTAGGGCCTCGTCGCCATCACGTTGGAGGAGACTTTCATGCGCAGCTCCTTGACGCCGCGGAGCCTTCCTATCGCCTCCTTCGCTCCCTCCTCGATTCTCGTCCTCAGAGGGCAGGCGGGTGTCGTGAGGTTCAGGGTGAAGGATACAACACCGTCTTGGACCCGGACGTCTTCTACCATGTGCAGGGAGACGACGTCCTTCCCGAGCTCTGGGTCGGTGACGGACGAGAGAACTTTGAGGACATCCTCTTCTGAGACCATGGAGCCTTCGTTTGGCACGTGCACTTCCTGCTATAAAATAATAACGGAGCGAAAAAGCCTGTCTCCTTTCTGCCGATTCCTGTTCCAGCCTTCGAAGAAACTCCGTCTACCTCCTGGTTGTCTTGGGCGATACCTTCGGCTCGAACGGCCCGAAGAGAGGGCCGTCATAAGAAGTGAAATCCCGTACGGTCTGCGATCATCAACGGGATTCTTTCGAGCTGTCTCGTACTGGCTGGTTTTCGGTTCTGAACCTAGGAGCTCCCCATTCTTCATTCAAATGCCTGTATTGCGGTCCGAACCCAGCCCAACTGACCTAATTTTCGTCCCTTGAGCTATCTCAGGAGGGTATCAGCTTATTTGATCTCCTTCGGATGAAGACTACTGCTACTGCGACTGCGCCCCCGGCTAGTGCCACCCCTCCTAGCAGCATCGGGTCAATGCCGAGAATGGGTGCGAGAGAACCTCCGGCGGTTGTACTAGATTCGGTTGACGTTGAAGCGATAGACGTTATTTTGCTCGTAGCACTCGTCTGGCTGGAGGTCGACGGGGCCGATCTGGTCGATGTGCTCGTCGTTGTAGTCGTCGTGGTCGAGCTACTCGTGGTCGTGGATGTCGTCTTACTCTTCGAAGAGGAGGCCGAGGTACTGCTGGTCGTCGTTGTTGTCGTTGAGGTAGTGCTACTGGTTGTTGTTTTTGAGGTCGATGAGGTAGAGGTACTGCTGGTCGTCGTCGTCGTTGTCGTTGAGGTGGTGCTAGTCGTCGTGGAAGACGTCGTGGTGCTCGAGGTGGAGGTCGTGGTTGTCGACGTAACGACTAAGGTTCCGAGGACGGCTGTCGGAGTCACCCCGCCCGGTGGATAGGCCCTCATCCTGCCCCAATCGACGACGTCGTTCCCGGCGGCTTGAGTGGATTGACCGAAGTAGATCCCGTAGTTGGCGATGGCGGGGGTCGTACTCGTGCCCGTCAGGGTGACCGAGCCGTCCGAGGCGGATTCGGCTCCCGTTGCTGACCAGGTCATCTGCCACACGCCCGCCACGAAGGCTTCAGGTTTCGACGTCGCCAGTGTCCCCCCAGAAGCAGTCTCCGCGGAGAGGTAGATGGTCCCGGTGGCCCGGTTATTATCGACCTCATATCCGCTTGCAAGCGCGACCTGAGAGTTCGCGGAGGTGCCCGTTGCGACCCCCATCATGGGGTCTGTGTTGGCACTCGCCGAGGCCATGTATGACTCCGCGACCTGTGGAAAAGCCTGCGTCGCGGAAACGACAAACGCATAATCGTTTCCAGAGGAGGTTGCGATGGTGGCCCCGTTGTTCACCGTGACCGAGCCGCCGGCGCTCTTGACGGTCGTCCACTTGCTCGACAAACTCGTTCCCGCGAAGTTGTCGTAGAAGTTGAAGACGTTCGCCCCGTTGTCGTTCGTTCCGTACGTTGCTGGTATCGTGGGGGCCTCTCCCCAGGAGTTGCCGTCAAAGTGCGTCGAAGTGGAAAGGAAGGTCATGTAGATCGTGAGCGTGCCTCCGCCCCCGGCCATCGACGATGCGAGTTTGACCCACGCCGAGGCGGAGGTTGCGCTCGGGACGCACGAAGAGGTGCATGACTCGAGCCACGCGTTGAGCGTCGTGATGCAGGCGCTATCGGAGCAAAATCGGATGTTACCCAAGTCTGACGCTTCATAAGTCGAGTAGCTGGACGGGTTCCAAGATATCTTCTGCTGGAAGGGGCTCGGGGTCACCGACCCTTGGTTGTTTGTGAGCGTAATGGGCACGTAGGCCACGATTCCTGTTGCTGCGTGGACCACAGGTAGGAAAATAAGAAGGCTAGAAGCAGCGATGACAGCGGCGACAACCCCGGCGGACCATCTCGGTGTCACTTGAAGCACCCTCCTTCAAGAGAGATTCTGCGCAGAAACATAAGGAGATTATGAAAGAGGAATACAGATTGAGTGAACATCTTTGAGAGAAAGCCCGGGCAACCGCCAATCCACCAAATATTCGGCGATTCCGGGGACGCTTCCTTGTGCTCGAGAGGAATAGGTGCGCGGCTGACGGGGTCATCATGAATAATAACGCAGGGTTTGGCCCACGATAGTCGCATTTGTACTCCGTCCATCCTCTTCGTGGGATTCCCGAGGTGAGGAAGGATGACAATATCGCGGGGCTGATAATCGGCGCCCTCGGATCGGCCGGCGAGTCGCTGAAGGAGAACGACGTGGTCGTCGTCAAGCAGAAGATCGTCTCGAAGGCGGAGGGGAGGGTCGTGAGACTCGAGGGCGTGAAGCCGTCGAGACGCGCCGTGAGAATCGCGAACGACTTGGGAAAGGAAGCGCAGCTCGTGGAGTTGATCCTGCGAGAGTCGAGAAGAATCGTCCGAATGGGCCACGGGGTGATAATAACGGAGACGAGACACGGCTTCGTCTGCGCAAACGCCGGGATAGACAGGTCGAACGTCGAGAGCGGCCATGCTGCCCTTCTCCCCCTCAACCCGGACAGGAGCGCGAGGATGATCAGGAGGTCTCTCGAGAGAGGGGTGGGAGCCAAGCTCTCTGTCGTGATCACGGATACCTTCGGCCGACCCTGGCGCAACGGTCAGACGGACGTCGCGATAGGCTCCTCCGGAATCGAGCCGCTCCAGTCCTACAGGGGGAAGGTTGACGCCTACGGTTACACCCTCCGGGTGACCGAGCCCGCAATAGTGGACGAGATAGCGAGTGCCGCAGAGCTCGCTATGGGCAAGCTCTCGGCGGTGCCCGTCGCGATAGTCAAGGGGCTGAAGTACAGGAGGAGCGAAATGGGTGCCAAGAGCATGATCATGCCGAGGGAGAAGGACCTCTTCAGGTGAGCACGCGCTGCGGGTCGTTGCCCTCGCGGGTGGAACAGGCTCGGCGAAGCTGCTGCGTGGGCTCAAGCGGTGTCTGCGCAGGTTCGTCGTGGTCGTGAATACGGGAGACAACATCTGGATGCACGGCCTCTACGTCTGCCCCGACATCGACATCGCGACGTACACACTCGCGGGAATCGAGGACCAGGAGAGGGGCTGGGGGATCGCGGGCGACACCTTTCACCTCCTCGAAGACCTCGGGAGGCTGGGGGCGGAGACCTGGTTCAAGCTGGGAGACAGGGATTTCGCGACTCATCTCCTGCGGACCCACATGCTCCTTGGGGGGAAGAGGCTGACGGAGATAACCTCCCTGCTCGCGAAGAGACTCGGTGTGAAGCAGACGATCCTCCCTCCCTCTGACGAGCATATCGAGACCCACATAATCACCGAGGAGGGGGAGAGGCATCTCCAAGAATTCTGGGTCAAGAGGAGGGCTGAAGGGAGAGTGAGCGGAGTGAGATACGTCGGGGCCGCTACCGCCAAGGTGAGCGGCGAGGTCGAGACTGCCATCCACAACGCGGATAGGATACTCTTCTGTCCCGGAAATCCAATCACGAGTCTGGAACCGATAATCTCGACGGACGGTCTGGGTACGATGCTCGCCCACTCCCGAGCGAGGAGGATCGCAGTCTCTCCCATGGTCGGTGGAGGAGGCTTCAGTGGCCCCGCCTCGAAATTGATGAGTGCGCTGGGCCACGAGCCAACTTCGGTGGGGGTCGCCGAGCTCTACTCGGGACTCATCGATGAAATCGTCATCGATAGGACAGACGCTTCGATGAGACCCTCAATAAAGAAACTGGGTGTCGAGTGCACCCTGGCGGACATCAGGATGGACTCGCCCGGCGACGAGCGAAGGCTCGCGAAGCTTCTCCTCGAGGCGTGAATGTGAAATCCCCCGCGGTCATCGTGCCTCTCAAGAAGTCCAATCCCAAGAGCAGGTTGTCGGGGATTCTGAGCCTAGATGAGAGGAGAGAGCTCGTCAGAGTCATGCTAGAGGACATGGTGAACCCTATCGAATCGGCGGGACTCCTTAACCAGACGTACGTGGTCTCCCCGGACGAGGAGAACCTGCGATTTGCCTCGAAGCTCGGGGCGATGCCGGTCAGGGAGGCCTCGGACATGGGTGTGAACGCCGCCGTGGAGAGGGGAATGAAGGAGAGGCCCGACTCCCAGGGATGGCTAATCCTGCCTGCAGACATTCCCTTCCTGACAAGCCGAGACGTGTCAAGGGTTCTTGGTTTCTGGGAATCGGGAGCCGCCGTCGTCATATCCCCCTCGCGAGAGTTCAACGGAACCAACCTCCTTCTCCTCGGGAGGGGGTCACGGCTGAAGCTGAGCTACGACAGGAACAGCTTCGCGAGTCATCTCGCGGCGGCTGCCCGTTCGGGATTCTCGGTCGCCGTCTACTGCTCGTGGACGGTCACTCTGGACATAGATTCCGTCGAGGACGTGAGGTTGGCGCTCGCGAGGGGAGTCAAGAACGGGACGACGACATTCTTGAAATCGAAGCTGCTTTAGACGGCTGATGCCCTTGGGAAACCTCCTCATCGAGAACTGCAACCTGGGGAGAAGATTGCGAAGCTTTCTGCACTTCCGACTCAGAAGGCCCCGGAAAGTACGACGACGACGACCATCGATGCCAGGGGAGCGACGGTTCTTCCCGGGCTGATCGACGCGCACTGTCATCTGGTGGCTCTTGGCTCAATGCGGCGAATACTCGACCTGACGGGCACGTCCAACGTGACCGCCCTCAGATTGAGGCTCTTCGCGAAGGTGAACAAGGTCCCCAAGGGAGAGTGGGTGATCGGAAGAGGGTGGGACCAGGAGGGCTTCACGGAGCGAAGATACCCTTCGAGGGACGACATCGACGACCTCACTCGGGACAACCCGGTCTTCCTGACGAGGGTCTGTGGGCATGTCGCCCTATTGAACAGCGTCGCGATGAATCAGCTGGGAATCGATGATGGATCGACCAGCGAAGAGGGAAGCGTCTTCGAAAAAGACTCGAGGGGAAGGCTGACGGGAATAATCAAGGAACGCGCAGTCGAGGAGGCCCTCGGCGAGATTCGCCCCTGGAACGATGAGCTGATAGAGGCCGACATCCTCGCGGGAGAATACGAAGCAGCGAAGAACGGTCTGACGAGTCTGCACTGCATTCTCTCTTCCAACTACGAACAAGAACTCAAGGCATTACTTTCCCTTCACGCGAAAGGCGAGCTCGCCTTGAGGTACAGGATCTACCTCCCCGTGGCGGGGCTCGAGAAGCTGGAAGAAGGGGAATCCCGTCAGCGAGTGGACGACGGAATGCTGAAAATACTCGGTGTGAAAGTCTATGCAGACGGGTCACTTGGAGCGAGGACGGCCGCCCTGCGCGAGCCGTATTCTGACGACCCGACCAACTCGGGAGTCCTGAGGTACACGGGGGAGGAGCTGGAAGAAATCCTGCGGAAGGCCGACTCGCTCGGAAAGCAAGTCTTGATTCACGCGATTGGGGACGCGGCGGTATCGCAGGCGATCGACGCGATCGAGTCGATCACCCGAGGCAAGAACGAACGGAGGCACAGAATCGAGCACTGCAGCCTCTGCAACGGCGAGATGATCACGCGATTGAAAGAGGCTGGTATCGGCGTCTGCGTGCAGCCGCATTTCGCCATCTCCGACACATGGGCTTTGGAGAGACTCGGGGAGGGAAGACTCAGGTGGCTATACCCCTTGAAGTCGCTGCTGAAGGGCGGGGTGACGGCCTCGGGGGGTTCGGATGCACCTGTCGAGCCGGTCAACCCTATCCTGGGGATGTGGGCTGCGATGGTCGGAGCCGATTACTCGCCGGAGGAAAGACTCGACGTTCACGAGGCGCTTCGATTGTACACAAAGAACGCAGCCCTCAACGGGTTCGATGAGGGAAACCTTGGGGAGATACGCGAGGGATTCCTCGCCGACCTGACGATCCTAGACTCGGATATTCGCAACATCCATCCCGCGATGTTGAGGAAGGTGGGCGTCGCGGCGACCGTCGTGAACGGACAAGTCGCTTACTCATACGAAGGGCTGCCCTGAGTTGGCCTCGGCGCCCTAAGAGTAAGAGGACACGCATACCGCTCAGCGATGTGGAGCCTTCGTGGATGTGCGTGCAAGGCGGGAGCGTGGGCCAATCACGAACGAGAGCCGTTATGACCCTCGTTTGGGTCGGAGAGTAATGGTGGGAGGAGCGGCTGCAGTCAGAAGAAGTTTTAGCACAAGGAGCCGACGCAGGGGCCGCGGTGGACAGCACAACAATTTTCCTTCTCGACCTAGGGGTATTTTCTGTCTCCGCCCTGATTTTCAGCTTGGCTTTCGCCCGGCTAAGGCTCCCCGTCGTTTCCGCACAGATCGTCGCGGGCATGGTCGTGGGTCCCTACGTCCTCGGCTGGGTCACGGACCTTGTCACAATCAACGATCTCTCCGCGATCGGGATAGTCCTACTCCTCTTTGTTATCGGGCTTGAGCTGGATCCCGTCGAGCTGCGGAAGCTGGCCGGAAGGGTCGCTGGCGTCGCCATCCTGGAGATGAGCGTGGCCTTTGTCCTTGGGTTCGGCGCGGCGTCTGTCATCCTCGGGGCCGACCTGCTCCAGTCCATCATCTTCGCGATGGTGGCGAGCATCACAAGCACCGCGATAGTCGGCAAGATGTTCCTCGAGAGGGGTGTTCGTCCCCCTCTCAATACTCCGGAGGCCGGGGCGCTCATTGCACTCATGATACTGGAGGACATGGTTGCAGTAGTATTTCTCATCGCCCTCTCCTCCTTCACCTCGAAAGGCACCCTCGTCTCGGGCAGCTCTATCGCTCAGGTAGTCACGACGGTTGGAGGCGGCATAGCTTTGGTTGTCGCCGGGTACTTGGCTGCGACTTACATAGCTCCCAGGATAATTGACTACCTCGGCGCCTTCGAGGAGGAGTACGAGGAAATCCCCTTTCTCTTCGCGCTCGGGCTCGGATTTGTCTTCGCGGTTCTGGCCGCGGTCTTCGGTTATTCTCCCGGGACCGGGGCCTTCATAATCGGACTCTCCATACGCGGAAAGCGTTCCAAGTTCCTGAAGAGTAGGATAACGACCATCAAGGACCTCTTCATCGTCCTCTTTTTCATCTCGATGGGGAGTCTGATCAACCCGCTTCCTGCCCTGATCATCGGCCTACCCCTCATCGGCGTCATGGCGCTCGTTGTTTCAGGAAAGCTCATTGGCGGGATCGCCTCTGCCAAGATTTTTCTTCGAATTCGGAGCAGCAAGAGCGCATATCTCTTTGGCTCATGGCTCGTCCCGAGAGGTGAGTTCTCGTTCGTCATCGGGCAGCTCGCTTTGACCTTGGGCATAATCGACAACGGCTTCTTCTCGCTCATTGGGTTGGTTGTCCTCGTAACTGCCATCGTGGGGCCCGTAATTCAGAGGCTCGCTGAACCGAGGGGTGCCTCGGCGATGTTTCCTACGAAGGCGAGGACGGACCCTTCCGAAGACAGATGATTGATTGGCCGAGCTGCGCCTCGCACGACGGAAATGACCATTCTAGTCCATCACGAGAAAACGAAGCGAATGAGACTGCACGCCTTCAAGCCCATTGCTATCATCCCGGATTCTAGCCCCGGAGATGACGGGAATGAGGAAATGACCCCAAATCCCTCACTCAGGCGCAATTGTTTGTGCAGGAGAACCATGCGTCTAGGGTCGATCCTACCGCCGCTGCCCGGGGCCTCACGGTGCTGCCATCTCCCCAATGGTCAAACACTACATCGTGCATGGAGCCATGACAGCTGTTGCAATCATCGGGGTAGACGTAGTATGTGGCGCTCGGATTGAGACCCGTGAACGTGAACCCGTGTTCGTCGGCGAACCCTGTCTGGACGACATTTACGCAGGAAGCATCGGCACACAATGCGAAGAACATCGTCGTCCCAGGGCCACTTCCCGCGCTACACGTCGTCGCGAAGCACGGGTCCCAGTAGGAGGCTTGAACCCTGTTCGCGGTTACAGTTATCCCTCCTTGCGAGCTCCCTGGTGGGTTCACAGTAACACTTACTGTCCCTGTGCCGGTGAATAGATTCAGGGTGTCGGACGCGGTATAGGTGAAAGAGTCCGATCCGACGAATCCGTTGTTAGGTGTGTAGGTGACAGTGTTATCGGGATTGATTACGGCGACGCCCGTGCTGGGTTGAGTGACCGACTGGACGTACGTACCATCTGGGCATTGAAGACCGCTTAGTAGACAATAATCGTTCGCAAGCACGTTTATCTTGACAGATGTATTCTCTGCCGTTGACACGCTGTAATTGCTAGCCACAATTCCGTTCGCTATCTGAGCCCTCGCTGGAGGAGAGACACTTGCGGGCACGGTGACCAGAAAGAGCGACAGAAGGAGGAGCAGGCTAACCGCCGAGTCTTTGGCGAGATTCTTCATCACGCTTACGGGAACAATTTGTGTGGGAATCTTATTAGCCTGACCGCAGATAATACCAGAATATTTCTCCATAAGACACTTACTGAAAACGGATCTTCGGCAGTGAAACGAAACCCCTTCCGGCCCAGATTGCAGGTGGACGCGGGCGAGACCCTCTTGATCTTGCGGCCGGACGTCAGCAGCTAACCAGATCATGCCTTGGCCTCGGGGGGATGCGCTAGACTGGCGAGCCCTCGGCATTCTTATACAGGAGAGTCGTGACGGTTTCCTCGGCCGGTCGTCCTCCTCGTGTCAGATATTCCCGTAGTGATCGTTGGGTCGTTCCTCATAGCGTTCAAGGCGGTTCTGCTGGAGGGGAGCGAAGTGGCCATCCTCTCGGTCGCGACCGTCACGCAGCTCGGAAAGAAGAACGTCCTCGCAGGGGTCCTTATCGGGAGTCTGGTCTCGATCTTCACCTTCTTGGCCGTGCGGCAAGTCTTCGTCCTTCTCCCTGACCTACTGATCGACTTCATCACGAGTGCGGTGCTCCTTTACTTCTCATCGAGGTTTCTGCGTGGATTCGTCAGGTACTACTTCGGGAAGAAGTCCTTCAGGGATAAGATGTCCAAGATGGAAAACGAAGTGGTGGCGAAGGAGCTTAAGAACGTCCCCGCGGGTGAGTCTTTGGGGGCGATGCCTTTCTCCTTCCTCAATGCGCTACCCGTGCTCACGATTACCCTGACCGAGGGCTTCGAGGCGAGCCTCGTGCTCGCCGCAGCGGGGACCTTCAACTTCGAGTGGACAATCATCGGGGCCCTCGTGAGCATAGCGCTCCTCATCTCTGTCTCGGCTGTCTCATACCAGTACCTCCTGAGAGTCCCGAGGTGGCTCCTCGACCTGATCGCAGGGGTCGTCCTGCTTTCGTTTGGGCTATTCTTCCTCGGCAGCGGGGTCCTCTCGCTGTCGTGAGAGGAAGGGCTCAGGCCTCCTGGAATTTGCCCGTCTTGCCGTTGTAGGTCAGCAGCCCGGCGTAGATGGCCCAGTGAACGAGGAGGGCATGAATGAGCGATACGTTAAGCTCTCTGTCGTGGTGCCACCGCACATCGTGCCTCTCGGCCACCTCTGCCACCTCTTCGGCGGTAACCTCCACATTCCTTGAAGCGAGCTCGAGGGCGGTCTTGAACGGCTCGATCTGGGAGAGCTGGTCCTTGAGGAGGCGAATCTTGTTCTTGGTGGTCTTCTGAAGCTTGAGGCCGAACTCGGTGAGGGAGACCTCCCCCTTCTCCTTCTTCACCAGACCGAGAAGCTCGGCGGCGTCGAGTATGGGAAGGAAGACAGCTATATCGGCCCCCAGCTCGTCGGCGAGTCGATGAGTATCGATCTTCGGGCCGAGCCCTCCCGTGACCTCGACGAGGCTGACAACTTGTCCGGCCCGCACGTTGGCGGGCATGATCTTCGGCCGCGACGACGACCCCGTGGTTACCTTGGCGCCCATACCTCGATCAACTCCATCTCTCCAATCTACGCAAGCAGGGAGTACACCATATCGACCCAGTCAAAGAACTCCTTGGACTTCTTGTTGCGAGGGCGAGGCAGGTCCACAGTCAGCTCTCCCACCACGTGCCCGGGTCTGGGGGAGAGGACGACGACCTTGTCTGCTAGCTCAACAATCTCCTCAACATTGTGGCTAACCATTATGACGGTCTGGATCGGAGAGGAGGGGTTTATCAGAAGCGAGTAGATTCCTCTCCTCAGGTGCTCCGCCGTCAGGTCGTCGAGGGAACTGAACGGCTCGTCCATCAGCAGCGCCTGTGGCTCCAACGCCAGCGCTCGCGCAATCCCCACCCTCTGCTTCATCCCCCCGGAGAGCTCCCCCGGGTATACGTTCTCGAACCCCTTCAGGCCCGCGTTCTCGAGCGCCATCATCGCCAGGTCCTTCTTCCTTTCCTCGATGATATCCTTTCTGGACGCTAGTCCGAACAGGACGTTCTCCAGAGCGGTGCGCCAGGGCAGGAGGACGAAGTTCTGGAAGATCATGGCGACCTCCTGCCTCGGCTCTGTGACGGGCGTTCCCCGGAAGAGCACCCTTCCTGAGGTGGGCTTGTTCAGTCCAGCGATTATGCGCAGGAGGGAGGACTTCCCACTGCCTGACGGGCCGGTAATCACGACGAATTCGTCCTTGAACGCGGCGAGAGAGACGTCGACGAGGACGGGGAGCGGCTCCTTCTCTTTCTTATAGTCCAGGCTCACGTGTTCGACGGAGATTATCGGCACGCCGGAAGATAATTCGGACGCGGGAGATGGCGAGGTTGCGGGGCGTACTCTCGCCTCCTGTGGAGCCACCGAGCTCGTCGACTTGACGTAGTCTGTCACGAAAGACCTCCCCTCGCTAGGCGGAGCGAAATCAATGACCAACGCCCCCCGAGCTCATCTGTTATACGCGTACCTCCTGGTTGTGTAATGGTAGGCCCTCCTCCAGACAGTCAGGTTGAAGGCGACAATCAACAGAGTCATGGAGGCGATCGCAAGATAGAGCGTAACGAGATCCGCTGGATTGTGGGTCGTAGCGATAGTGATAATCTTGCCTATTCCAGTGTTGACCTGCGTGGAAAAGCTACTGTTTGGGGAATTGGGTGACAGGGTGAAGTATTCAGCAATTATCAGTGTGTTCCAGGCTGCTCCAATCGCGGTAATCGACCCGGTAATGAAGGCTGTCGCGGTAGCAGGTAGGTAGATGTCTCTCCATGCCTTTACAGTGGAGATGTGAAACACACGCTTCAACTCGAATATCTCCCCGGGCAGGGATCTGATCCCTGCCATCGTGTTAAAGATGATATACCATATCATCCCTAAGAAGATGATGACGGCAGCGACGACCTCGCCCTGCCCTGCTGCTGCGATCAAGATCACGGGGAGAAGCACCGGGGCCGGAACGGACGCTACTACCTCTAGCACGGGTACCATTACATCATACAATCTCGTCCTGAGCGCTATTGCTATCCC
Organism: Nitrososphaerota archaeon; assembly: GCA_005877185.1. Lineage (GTDB taxonomy): Archaea > Thermoproteota > Nitrososphaeria > Nitrososphaerales > Gagatemarchaeaceae > TA-13. The sequence continues at coordinate 9,150 of VBPQ01000049.1, read as the reverse complement.
GAGAGGGACACCTACGAGGACTGCGATGAAGTAGACGTACCATACTCGTATAAGGGAAAAGCCGAGCCCAACGAGGACACCGCTCTCAATTGTGAGGAGGTTCTGGATGCTGGGAAACTGCACGCTCGTTCGTGTCGTGGCGACTGCGGCTGCGATTCCAAACCCCAGGAAGATGACAACGCTGATCAGCACAGAATAAAATATTCCGCGCCTGAACTTCTGGAGCGAGGAGGTGAAGCCTGTGACCCCCCGACCCTGGGTCAGGAGGAAGAGCTTCGCGATGCTCCTGCTGTTGATCCACGAGTACACCCTCATTAGCGGGTCGCGACGCTCTCCGTGCGGGGCCTCTCCGAATCTGTAACGCTCAGCCCAGAGGGAGAACTCCCTCAAGAAGACAACCTGCCAGATAGCCACCGCCACTAGTAGAGCGACAATCGAGTAGGCGTATCCCACATAGTCCTGCGCGGTCAAGATCGCCACCCCGATTCCGTGGTCCACCTTGGTCGGCGTGCCTCCAAGGGAGAAAATTTCACTCGTCACTAGATAGAAGAGGCCGACCGCCCAGGAGGTCTGCGAATTGTACGCAATCCGGCTCAGCGAAGACGGTATGTAGAGCGTCAAGATCCTGTTGATTGAACTAGCGCTTGACATGTTACTCAGATCTATGTAGTCCTGAGGTATCGCCTTGACCGCCTCGTAGACCCCGAAAGCGATGTTCCAGGACATGCTCGTGAATATCAGGAAGATGACGGCGAGGTTCACGCCCAACTGGCCGGGTATGACCGCGACTACTCCTAGTATCACGACCGGGAAGAACCCCAGGATGGGAATCGACTGGAAGACGTCGAGAAGCGGGATGATTACTGATTCGGCCCTCTTGTTTCGCGCCGCTAATATGCCGACAGCGAGACTGAACAGTATGCTGAGAGCGAGGGCAATAAGCATCCTCGCCCAGGAGTACGCAATATCGATGGAGACCTCAACAACGCTGAAGCCTGTCGTAAGCTTTCTTTCGGCTTCGGAATCCGTCAGCTATTTACGGGTTGTTTAGGCTCCCCGGGAGAACGACTGGCGCTCGTAGAGATTGCCACTCAGCGGGACCGATGAGTGCAACATCTGGCCGAATAGGTTCAAGCGTTAATCCCCGAGTTTGGGGCAGGTCAAGCTATCCTTGTCATCCGGGTCCTTTCACGGACCTGACGGTAACCACGGGGCGTAGGTTACCACTCGCGCTTATGCTGGTCATGTCGACAGTGATGTCTAGCACGATGGCTGTCCTCTTACCCGAGACAACCTGGAAACTCAGGGGGACCTTGACCTCGCCGCTCGGAACCAACAGAGAGGCATTCGCCCCATTGACGGTAGCCGTGGCTGCCGTCACTGTGAATCTAATCATGGTGTAGTTCCCAGCCGGGACCGTAACGTTACCGAGAAACTTCGTTACGTTGACCAGCGAGAGTAGGTCGAACTGGACCGCTTCTCCTTTGTAGGAGACGCTCGAGTTCCCCTCCCCCTGAAGAAAGATGCCGGAGAGGGTGACGTAGACGTGGGAAACGCCCTGAGAGGGCGCGTCCGCGAAGCCAATCGAAAGTGTCCCACTTCCGGAACTCTGGGCGTACTCGTAGACGGATACCGCTCCGAGCACCAGCAGGACTATTACCACCAGCGCAACCGTGGAACGCTTCACTTGGGTCGCCTCGTCGGCCGACCCTTTGTCAGAGTCTGAAATTTAAGCACTGCGACCCTGAACCCGCGCCTCAATGTGCTAAACCAGCACGAACGTCCGGAGACACAAGACGTGTGCGATCTGAGCTGCTGATTACTATTTATATCCCGTTGTCAGGAAACTGCTCAGGCCTTAGAGGCAAAGACCATCTCGGTCGAACCAACGAAGAGCAACGCGGCCGCCATCGTCGGAACTGGAGTAACCATCACTTGACAAGAGACAATAAGAGCCTCTGCGCCCTCAATGCCTTCTCAAGCTCTTCCCTCGGTGGGATCGAGCGTCGGAATCGGCAGCGAAGGCGTGGTTCCATGGCGATACTCCCTCAAGAAGCCTTCCTTCGTAGCGTGAGGGTCTGTGGGATGATGAAAGCAGTGTGGATCATCAAGAGCCATCCTTTCACCAAGCAGCATACAGGCGAAGTATGAAACAAGACCTTGCTCCCTTAGCAGCTTCTGATGATGTTATGCCCCTATCTTGTCAGCGAGCTCATTCTTTATGAGAGGAGACATTCGTGCGTCCGTTGACTCATCCCTGTAATGCTGCGAGACTCGGGCCTCACCGGGCGGCGTCACTAGTGCCGGATACTATCCATCCTTCCAACAAATTCTACCCCTTCTCGAACGAAGCGCGAACGACTGCGATAACCGAGAATAATCTTGAACTGTTTTAGGGTTCAGGGGAACTAAGCTATGTATGGAGTGCTCGAGGAGTCGAACCTGCGAATCGTCTCGAACTGGCCCTTGTCCCTGAAGACCGAGTACTTCGGGAGGTCCGGGAAGAACTGGTCGAGAGGCCTCACGGCCATTTCAGCCGCGATGTGCCTCCCCCCCAGGAATTCGTTGGTTATCCTCTTCCCGAGAAGCCTCACCTGCCTGTCGTCCGTGTATCCGAGGCTGTGGAGGTACTCGTGAAGCAGGATCATGAAGACGTAGGCGTTCTTCGAGGTTCTCGACTTGGCGAGTCTCTCGATTATTTTGAGGAGATTCCTGTTCATCACGATCGCGTTCGAGCCCAGCTCGTGGAAAGCCCCGACGCTGTTCGGGATGTCCCCGAGGACGAGGGTGAGTCCGGCCCTGTGTTTGCCGAGGGACTGCTCCGTGGCAGTCTTTACTAGCTCGAAGACCTCGTCGAAGTTCTCCGAGCTGGTGAGCCTTCTCTGGTTCGCCACGATTGTCAATTCACTCTTGCCCTCCTTATCCTAATCGGAGAAGAGTAGTTAAGCCCATACCTGTCAAAACCCTCGCTCACTCCCTCGGGCTCGCGGAGAAGCTCGCGGACACCTTCGATGTGTGCCATCCCCATCAGAACGAGCACCCTGGCCTGCGGGTCGGCGAGCTGGGTCTCGACCTCCATCAGTCTCGCAGCCATCAGGAGATTTCGCTCGATGATGAGCACCCTGTACAGGCTCGGAAAGTATTCGCGCATCGTCCTCGCGGTGAAGTCGAGGTAACGTAGTGCCTCATCCTTCATGCCAGCCTCCCATAAACGCGCCCCTCTCACCTCGTACGGAAAGAGGTCGCTGGAGACGCTCCTCCACCTCCAGAGTTCCTGTGGCGTAAGAGTCATTCTAACCCTCCGGTCTATCTGATCGATGCTCCAGTCGAGGAGCCAGATGTCGCCGTCTCTGTTTCCGAAGGCGTCGGTAGCGGCGACGAATTCGCCCTCGGCCCTTGCCCGAAGTTGAGGCCCGACGGAGTATCCCATCCGGTTCAGTCCGTCATACCTCGCCCTGTCCAGTTCGATAGCGACGCCTGAGTGGAGCCCCGATGAAGCAGCCTGAATCGCGTCGTAGATGCTCCTCCCTGTGAAGTGAGCCGTCCCGATGTAGTCGAAGGAGGAGCCGGGCTCGCGGCGGGGTCCCGGTCTGGGGAGAAAAGGGAGGGGGTCTCTCGGCGGCGGCTTGAGCAGAGGCCTTCTGAGGTCGGGGACGAGGGAGATCACGCGTCTCTCCTCTTCATCCTGATGCTGAGGACACCGTTGCGGTAAGTTGTCACCGCGCTATCCGGATAAACCTTGGAGCCGAGCATCTTCCTGCGGATGAAGTCGTTCGTCTTCACCTCTATCGAATCGTCGTAGACGGAGACGAGAAAGTCATTCGAGTCGTAACCTGGCGCTTGCAAAAGGTAGGCAACCACATTGCGTCCTACTATGACCTCGTCGGGCTCGTTGGTCTGGACCGGTTGCGACGGAGCGCCTCGGACGCGTGGCTGCGGGAGGAGCGGCTGCTCCAGAAGCCTCTCCGCGAACCTGAAAAGCTCTTCGAAGAGGTCGTCGACGTCTCCGAATTCACTCATCTTCACTCATCAGCCTCCATCTCTTCCTCCAGTAGCTCAAGAATCCTGCTCAGACCGGTCGTCAGTGTCACGTAGGCAAAGCCCTTGTTGGAAGGCCTGTAACCCGTCCGCTTATTCTCATGAATAACCATACCCTCCTCCACCATTGGGTTGATGCAATCGTGGACGAACTTCGGATTCATCGCGATCCGCAGAATGTCTGAGTGCTTCATCTGCCCCCTCTTGGTAAGCTCGTGCATTATGCGGAACCGGCGCTCACTGGCGGCGACGGAATAGAGGTCGGCGAGTCTCTCCATGTCATCGTCCTCCAGCTCGAGCTTCCCCCTGTCGACTCCCTCTCGGGAGGAATGAATGGGAATGCTGAAGATCGTCTTGCCGTCTCTCACCAGGCGAAGTTCTATCGTCATTCTCTTACAACCTGTTAATTACCAATGGGTAATTAAGTTATATTAAGCTTACGGTGGTCTAGGGTGACCAGTGAAAAATAGGAACTCATTCTGCCAAGAGTGCGCCGAGTCGCAGATTGACTCACAGCCGTATTTGTGCTCCGGTGGGCTTCCGCATCAAACACTTTTAGATAAGAAACTACGCTACCACAAATAAAGACCTCTCACATTTCAAGCAACGATACTTTGATCAAAGAATGTTTCTAGCATGCTAGAAAAGTCTCCGAGACCCCACGCGGCAATTTTTGCAATTGTGTTGATACTCCTCGTTCCTCTCTTAGAGTCACCTACACGAGCGTCGGCTGCTTCGCCGACAGCAGGAGTAATGGTCCCGTTGTATACTGCTTCGGCGAGTCAGTGGGACTCGGTCATACAGGCAAAGGTCGCGCACCCTGCCGTGCCGATAGTGGGAATAATCAATCCAGCCAACGGTCCGGGGAGCACCCCGAACGCGACCTACGCATCACTCACGCAGAAGCTGCAGTCAGCTGGGGTCGTCGTTCTTGGATACGTGTATACCTCCTACGGTTCGAGGAACAGCAGCGCGGTCCAGAGTGATGTCAACGACTACGCGACCTGGTATAAGGTAAAGGGTATATTCTTCGATCAGATGGCTTACTGGTCCGGCGTAGAAAGTTACTACAATAGTATGACCGTCTACGCGAAGTCGATAGGGCTTACGCTCGTTGTCGGGAACTCCGGAGTCGATACGCTACCAAGCTACGTGGGCACGGTTGACACAATTGTCATCTACGAGAGTGCGGGATTCCCAAACCCTGCATCGCTGGGTGGATGGCACACCAACTACGCCAAGACAAACTGGGCCATCCTGCCTTACTACGTGGACTCCCTGGGTAAGGCATGCGTCGACAGCGCCTCAAATTACGTGGGCTACCTCTACGTGACCAATGGCGCTGCCCCGCATCCTTGGGCTTCACTGCCATCGTACTTTCCGGACCTCGTGGCGAGCCTAGATTCGGCGCCGACAAACGTCTGCCTGACAACACAGTCGGGTGCGTCGAACGGTAGTCCGATCAGTGGTCTCTGGGTCACGATTGGGGCAGGAGGAAGTACTGTGGCGACCGGGTTCACGCCGCTAACATTCGCAGCCGCACCCGGTACTCAGTACACCGTTTCTGTATCGGATTATCAGAATTACGCCTTTTATTACTGGAGCGATACCGGTTCCACAAACAGGTTGAGGTTGATATCGATACAATCAGATAACACTATCACTGCGGTATACTTCAATTACGCCGGACCTCCTCCCTCGGGTTACTCTAAGATCTCACTGGCTACGGTAAATTCGGCCAATGCCAGCCTCAGCGGTTTCTACACAACATTCTGGTCGACCGCATCAATCCTCCAGGGATGCTCGTCTCCATGCTCCGTAAGCCAAGGATTCCTGTATTCTTGCTTCTCCCCCTGCGCTTACTTCGTCGCCAACGGAGCAACCTACTATGTCGCCGTTGCAGACTACGGAAGCGAAACCTTCAGCCACTGGGGCGACGGAACGACTGCAAGGTACCACGCGGTAGTAATCGGAAGCTCGAGCTTGGTAGTGAATCTGGTAGCTGTATACTCACCGTGACCTATCTACTCGTGTCGTCAGACATTTCACGGCCCTCCGATAAGAGGAAATGTCCCCGTATAGCTAATTGTCAGGAACCTCTAGATACAAGCCACAACGAGACCGTAGGAGAAGACGCTATGTCACACGGACGTGAATTCCCTAGTTTGAAAGGCCCAGCCGCTTCAGAATACTCTTGAACTTGTCATCCGAGTACTTGTCCTTGGGAACTGCCCCCTCCGACTCCGGGGGTTTATCCTGAAACAAGGGTTTTTCTTGGAACGAGGGCTTGGGCTCGGCCGCCGGCTCGGCAGTTTGTTCTTCACTCTGCAGCGCGCTTTCTTCCGTCCTTTCCTCTCCACTTTGCGCCGGGCTCTCTTCTTCGCGTTCACGCCCAGGGCGTCGAGCCGCACGAGCCAGTGCTTTGAACAGCAGGTCCTCCGATGGGTTGACTCCTTCGTCGGGATTGCCTAATGACACGGGTGCTTGCGTCGAATTTGGACCCTGACCTTCCATGTCGAATGCCGGCGACGGCGGTGGTGCGCTTTCCCTTCTCGCCATCTCTACGTAGGATAGCGCTACTGAGGGCTCTGGAGAGGGGGCCATGGCTGGTTGCGGCTTCATCACATGCTTCGGCATGACTTCGGCTTCTGTGTTTCCGAGTCTGGTCTGGGCTCCATCCACGATGTTTAGGTAATGGAGGGCCGCTTGGTACTCCTGAACAAGATTGGGACCCTCGTACTCTATCTCCAGTTCCCCCCTCCTCACCCTGAACCGTCCGTGCTGGTCGCTGATTTTTTCCACACCTCGCGGAGAGAAAAAGCAAGCTTAATGCCTTATGAACTCAGAATCCACATTTTTCGAATCGCCGGAAGGCTTTTCCTCAAGAATCTCTTCCCAATTTCGCAAATTTTTCACATTACATCACCCTCCTTTCGAAGAATGTTTGCAAACTCGAACCCATTGTGGCGTCCGCTTCGGCCGATCGAGTACCGCAGAACCGGGTGTCGAGCGAGAGGTCGCGGTATCCGCGCCTCATCTTGCTGCCGGGCGACTGAGCCGCTCGGGCCGAGACCACGATCGTCCTATCGCGTCGTTCTCCTAGAGCAGGTTCATAACGAGCCGGGTCGCCTGCGCTTGTCGACGGGTGCCTCAGGCGTTTGCTCTCCCGCATCTTGTGCAGAAGACCTGGCCGGGGTCGAGCGGGGAGTCGCAGTACGTGCACCTCCGCTCCTTCGAGGAGGCTCGGGGTTCTCTCCCGGGGTACCTCTTCCCGAAGAAGACCGCAAGTTCAAGAAGGGCGATAACGGGAAAGAATAGGATGACGTCGAGTAGTGGACCACCGTCGGGCGTGATGATTGCCGTCACGATGTACGTCCCGAACCAGACGTAGACTCTATTCTTTGAGAAGAACGATGCCTCCACGACGCCGAACCTTATCATAAGGTAGATGAAGACGGGAAAAGTGAAGGCGACGCCGCTGAAGAAGACGGTGAGGAATACAACATAGTAAAAGTCGGCCCCTTCGATATCGAGAGTAAGGTGTCCTGCGGCAAAGAAGGGTTTGAGGGCGATTAGTAGAAACCTGGAGAGGACGAAGTAGCCAAATGCGAGACCAACCAGAAAGAGGATAGACGAGGATATGACGAAAGGATATACTAACTTCCTCTCGTTCTCCTTCAGCGCAGGGTCGATGAAACGGTAAGTCTCGTATGCAATTACAGGCATGTCAAAGGCGACGGCTAGAACAAGGGAGGCGACGAGGACAATTTCAAGACCTTCGTTGACGTGGAAGCCAATCAGCGTCCAGCCCGCGGGAAGGATGTCCTGGACAATCCGGTCAAGGAAAATCGAGACAAGCGGGTTGTAAGTGCCGGTCAGTGTGAGGAATTCGTACGGGTCCCGAGGCACAACGATAAGGACGATGAATATCACAAGCAGGGTGAGGAAGACGACCTTGAGCCTCTGTCGCAGCTCTCCCAGGTGCTCCGTAAAGCGCATCTCGCCAGTCAAGGTGCTAGTCTGCTGCTCCAAAGCCTGGGCGTTAAAACGGATTTGTCTGGTCTAGTTGCTGCTTTTCTTCACGATTTCGTCGGAGATCTGCTCGCGCGTCTTCCCGGTGGCTGAGATTCCGAGCTTTCGCGCCGTCTCGATCAGCAGCTCGTCTCCCGACTTCGTGGTTTGACCTTCTGTAAGGAGTGTCTCCGTCGAGGCGAATGTCCCGCTCAGCTCCTTCGACGCTTGCTCAAACTCCTTCCGCGCGCGGCCGATCGCCCTGGCTATCTCGGGGATCTTCTGCGGCCCCCACAGGAAGATTACCACCAGCACCACCCCGATGACAATCAATTCGAGCGGGTCGAGGGCCATGAAAAGCCAGACTAACGGACTCCCAGCTTTATTTAAGGATTCGACGTTGGGGGAGGATCCAGCGCTCCCCGAGTTGACGGCTGCCGCACCGAGCAAGGTTTAATCAGGGAGAACGTGTGCCCACGCCAGCCTTGGGAGTAGTCGAGAGTGCAGCCCAATACTGGGGGTTGACTAAGCCAAGAATCTGGGGACTCCTCGTCTTCACGGGAGTCGTCGCGATGCTCGTCTCCTACCGGGAAATTCACGAAACCCCTTCGCTCTTCACGCTCTTGGTCGGTGGCGTCGCGATAACGTTCGGCTCCGCCTCCGCCAACGTCCTCACAAACTATCACGACAGAGACATAGACGGGATGATGGAGAGGACGAAGAGGAGGCCTCTCCCCAGCGGAAAGATTCGGCCTTCGAGTGCCCTCGCATTCGGCGCGAGCATGGCCGCGCTCTCGATTCTCATCTCACTCTCGTTTAACCTCCTCGCCGCTGGGTTCATGAGCGTCGGGTTGCTGGATAACGTCGTCGTCTACTCTCTCCTCCTCAAACGTCGCAGCTGGCTCAACATCATTCTCGGTGGGGTCTCGGGAGGGATGCCGGTGCTCGTGGGATACTCCGCGGTCGCAGATACGGTGACCCCGATTGCCCTCTACATGTCGGCTCTCGTGATTGTCTGGATACCCACCCACATCTGGAGCCTCGCGATCTCGTACAAGGAGGACTACAAGGCGGCGAAGGTTCCGATGCTGCCCGTTGTCT
>VBPQ01000206.1 GCA_005877185.1 Nitrososphaerota archaeon | reverse complement strand
GGCCGGCTTCGTGGGCAATCCACCCGCCAGCCTGCTTGAGGCGGAAGTCAGGGAGGTCAACGGGAAGCTGGAGCTCAGAGGAGATGGCTTCAGCTACAGAGTCGGCGAGGATTTCGCCAGAGCACTGAAGGGGAGGGCTGAACGCGTCATCATCGGCGTGAAGCCGGAGGGCGTCAAGCTCGTCGGAGCTCAAAGATCCCCGAATGACATCGATGGGGTCCTAGACTACACCGAGGACTTCGGGTCAACGGTGATTGCACACCTGAGAATAGGTCAGGGCAGCATAAGCGCATCCATTCCTCCGCAAGAGGGCATCGAGCTGGAGGCGGGGGCGAGGGTGGGAGTTCGGTGGGACGCCGAGAAGCTTTCCTTCTTCGATGCTCGAAGCAGCGAGCGAATCCTCTAGGCCGTCCGCTTCAGCGCGCGACGCCCAGCGTGAAAGCCTTGGCCAGGTATTTCCTAATCGCGAGGACGATCGCGAGGGCAGGGATGAGGGCGAGTCCAGCCGCAGCGTTAAGCTCGTCCCAATCGATTGGTTTGTACGAACCCGCGTGCTCCCCTCCTCCGACCCAGACACCCACAGTCGCGGTCAGGCTTTTCGGCCCAACGAGAAGATTCGCCATGAGGAACTCGTTCCAGATGAGAACAAAGGCGAAGACGGCCGTCGCCGCGATTCCGGGTATGACGAGCGGAATGGCGACCTTCAAGAATGTCTGCCGCTCTGTCGCGCCCGAAACTTCGGCGGCCTCGTAGACACTTCTCGGAATATCCGAGAAGTAGCCGCGAACCAGCCAGACAACGACAGGTGTGTCGATGACGAGATATGCCAGCGCCATTCCGAGGTACGTATCCCAGAGCCCGGACTGAACGTAGATGAGGTAGAGAGGGAGGATGACAGCGAAGGGAGAAATCGTCCTGAGCCCCAACAGAAGGGCACCGATCACGCTCTTTCCCCGTAACTTAACGCGGGCGAGAGCGTAGGCTGCGGGGATGCCGACCGCAAGGACAACCACCAGATTGATGAGAGCTATCGCAGTCGAGTTCAAGACAAGGCGGGGAAAGCCTTCGACGTTTATCACATCAAGATAGTGAATCGTGGTAGGGAAGATTCCCCCACTGTAGTAGGGGACGCCACCAATGAATCTGATGCCTTTTCCTGAGAAGAGGGGGGAGAGGTCAATCCCGAACCCTTCCGTGACAACGAGGATCACCGGCCAGACACTGTAGAGACAGGCGACGATAACCGCCGCTGAGAGCAGGATGCGCCTACCTTGCTTCCGCATCGCCGTGGACTCCTCCCAATCCTCGAAGAAGACGTATCAAGAGGGTTGTGGATACGACCGTGATCGCGCAGAGAATTACCGCCAGAGCCGAAACGTATTGCAGGGATGCACCGTTCGCGGGGAATACGAGCAGCTTGAAGAGGTAGAGACTGAGTGTGTCTGTGAGGCCTCCAGCGGTGGGCGACCCGACCCAGGCGGACCAAGCGAATGGTATCTCGAAGGCCCGCATCGCATCCATGAACCTTAGAGCGACAACGAACTGCGTTACCGGTGACCTGAGCACGAAGGGAATGATTATCCTCCTGAAGATCTGAAAGCCGCTCGCTCCGTGCACCGAGGCGGCTTCGATGCTTTCCCTCGGAATCGAGGTCACTACGCCAAGAAGCACCAGCATTACCACGGGTGTCCATTCCCAAGCCTCCGAGAGCGCCATGACGGGAAGGAAAACGTAAGCCTGGGTGAGGTCGATGTACTGCAGCCCGAGCACGAAGTGAATGAAAGTGTTGACATCGTCCCAGACTCCCGAGGGGGACCAAACCACTCCGACGACCACGGGAGAGACGGCAACGGGGAGAAGCATGAGACTCTCGACCAGGGAGCGAGTCCTCTTCAATTGTGTCAGCATTGTGGCGAAGAGAATCCCAAGAATGAAGGTGAGGGCGGTGCTCCCTGCCGCGTAGAAGAGAGACACAAGGACGCTGGTTAAGAGAGTGCCGTCGCTTAGCAATTGTGCATAGTTCGCCGCGGTGATCGATCCTTGAGAAGGTGCTACCGCGCCAAGGCTCAGCAGTACACTGTAGCCCAGGGGGACTATCTCAATCGCGACGAGGAGAACAACGACGGGGAGAACGAGAAGATAACCAGGTCGAATCAACGATTCTTCCACTTGCCCTGCCTAATATAAAATAGTGCGATGGGTCGGCGCCCAAGCCTTATTATTGGAGGCGGTCCGATATCTCGATTCTTGCTTAACATCACTCGAAGAGACTTCGTGAAACAGTTGCTCACGCTCGCCGGAGGTGGGCTCGTAGCGGCCGGGGTGGGGGAATACGTTCTAG
>VBPQ01000048.1 GCA_005877185.1 Nitrososphaerota archaeon | reverse complement strand
CGAGGCGCGCGAGAGGGGGGCGTTGCTCGAGGAGGTTTGGCAGGAGGTTCGCCACAAGGACCAGAATCGAGACCAGAAGGATTCCCGAAATGATTCTCAGAAACCGCATCACAGAATCATGCCACCGGATAGCCTTCAGGCATGAGGAGAACTAGAAACGATGGAGGAGGACGGCAGGCTTCCCGCAGCTTGACCCCTCCCCGACGTCCAGCCGGTTACTGCCACGGAGCCTTCTTGTCTTTGTAGTCGTTCGGGTACAGATGGCAATTGCAAAAGTGCTCAGGCTCAACCTCCAGCAGAGGCGGGTCTACCGACTTGCACACCTCCATCACAAACGGGCACCTCGGATGAAAGCTGCACCCCGGCGGGAGGTTGAGGGCCCCCGCGATTTCACCCGTGCTGACTATCTTCTCCGGCTTGACCGCCTCCTCGGCGTCGCTGACCACCGGAATCGAGGAGAGAAGCATCTTCGTGTATGGATGAATCGGGTTCTTGAAGAACTCCTCGGTGGGTGCGACCTCCCTCACCTTCCCGAGGTACATTATCATCACCCTGTCTGCGACGTTCCTCATGAGGCTGAGGTTGTGAGTGATAAACATGTACGAAAGATTCAGCCTGTCTTTCAGCCTCATGAGCACCCCAATGATCTTAGCCTGGATCGAAACGTCCAGCGCGGATGTCGGCTCATCGAGCACGATCAGTGAAGGATTCGTGGCGAGCGCCCTGGCGATCGCGACGAGCTGCTTCTCCCCGCCTCCGAGCTCCTCGGGATACCTGTCGGCGTACTCCGGGGGCAGCTCCACCAGTGAAAGGAGCTCGCTTACGCGCTCGCCAACCGAACTCGCCGTCTTGTGAACTGATAGCGGAACCTCGAGCGTCTGCCTCACGCTCCTCTTAGGATTCAGCGACGACGAGGGGTTCTGGAAGACCATCTGGATCTCCCTCTTGATTTCGAGGGACCTGTGTCCGGCGCCCTGCGAGATGTCACCTCCCTTGAAGATGACCTTCCCCGCGGTCGGTGGATAGATTCCCACGATCATGTTTCCCAGCGTCGTCTTGCCCGAGCCCGATTCACCCACCACCCCGAGGACCTCCCCCTCCCTCATCACGAAGTCCACGCTGTCCACGGCCTTGATCACTCCCCTGCGTGTCTGGAAGTACTTTTGCAGCCCCTCCCCCGAGAGTATCGCGTTACTCATCTCGGCAACTGCCTCTCGTCGTAAAGGAAGCACGCCGCGCGTTGTTTCGCCCCGACCCCGTACAACGGCGGTGCATCGGTGTCGCACACCTCCATGGCGTACGGGCATCTCGTAACAAACCTGCATCCCGCCGGGGGTTTCAGGTAGCTCGGAACCTGCCCGAGGATCCCCTCGGGAATCCCTCCCCCCGTCAGCTTCGGGACCGCCTTGATGAGCAACTGCGTGTAGGGGTGTTGCGGACTGTTGAAGACCTCCCGAGTCGGCCCCTCCTCCACGATGGTCCCCGCGTACATCACGTAGATTCGGTCTACGAACTTCTTCACGGGAATTATCGATATCCCCTTCTCCTCGACTATCTTCTTGAGTAGCCTCATTATCTGGTCTTCAATCGTCACGTCGAGCGAGGTGCCCGGCTCGTCGGCAATCAGTAATTCACTCGCCGAGACCAACGCCATAGAGATGTTCACCCTCTGTTTCATCCCGCCGCTCAGCTGGAACGGGTAGCTGTCGAGTATCCTATCGGGCTCGGGGAGGGCGCCCTGTCGGAGTACCTCGACGGCCTTTTCGTGAAGTTCTTCCCGGGTGAGGCGCTCGTCTGTCGAGAACTTGATGATGTCGTAGAGTTGCTGCCTTACCGTGAACACGGGGTTGAGGGCGGCCGAGGGGTCCTGGAATACCATCGAGATGTTCTTCCTCCTCAGCTCGGTGAGCCTCTTCTTAGACATCTTCAAGACGTCCTCCCCCTTGTAAGTCACGTCGCCGCCGGCTACCTTGGAGTTCTTGGCGAGGAGCCCCATGATCGTCTTCACCGTAGTAGTCTTTCCACAGGCGGACTCGCCGATGATCCCAACCTTCTCGCCCCTCTCGAGTGACAGACTAACGCCGTTCAGGACTTTGAGCGTCCCCTCGTAGACGCGGTACTCCACTCTGAGGTCCCTCACCTCCAGAAGAGGCATCTAGCTCGAACCCACCATCGGTGTTGACAGACGACTCAAGACTCACGCGACGCCAGACGCAAACATGTCGTTGATCCCGTCTCCGAGCAGGTTGAACCCGAGGATGACGACGACTATCGCGAGGGCCGGGAATATGCTGATCCACCACTGCCCCGGAAGGTATGCGGAGCCCTCCGCGATCATTGTCCCTAGGTCGGGAGTCGGCGCCTGGGCTCCCAAACCCACAAAGCTGAGGGAAGCCCCGATGAGGATTACCCACCCGCAGTCTAGGGTAACCTTCGTGAGGACCGACCCAAGGTTGTTCGGGAGTATCTCCTTGAACATGATGTGCCATCGGCTCGCGCCGACGAGCTCGGCGGCCCTGACGAAGTCTTCGTTCCTGATGGAGGAGGCTGAACTGTACACCAGCCTCGTGTACCAGGGCCACCATGCGAGCGATACCGCAAGCATGGCGTTGATTGCGCTCGGGGTTAGCACCGAAGCGACCGAGAGGGCGAGGAGGAGCGGCGGGACGGCGACGAATATGTCTGCGAGACGCATGATCACGGCGCTAAACCAGCGGTTTACGTAGTACCCCGCGACCAGGCCGAGAACCACGCCGGGTGCGACCGTCACGGAGAGGACGACCGCGACGAGCATCAAGGAGTACCTGAAACCAAAAAAGACCCGACTCAGTATGTCACGGCCGTTCTGGTCAGTCCCGAAGATATGCGAGGCGGAGGGGGCGGCACCCGCGTTGCCGAAGTTGACGTAGAGGCCAGCGCTCGCCGGATAGGGGGAGATCCACTGAGCGAGGAGAGCGATGAGCACGACACCTGCGATGCACGCCAAGCCCACGATCGAGAGGTCGTTCTTGCTGAACTTGTACCAGTACCTTCCATACACCTCCCTCAGAGTTCTCGACGACTTCATGCTACTCCTCGGTCCTCCGCTGAAGCCTGATGCGCGGGTCGAGGTACCCCACGACAAGGTCTACGAGAATGTTCGCGATGACGAACATGACACCCGCGACCATGACCACGGCCACGATCGCGTTCAGATCCTTGCTCAGCATCGCGTTCAACCCGTACTTCGAGAATCCCGGCCAGATGAAGATTGTTTCAATGAGGAACGCGTTGGCTATCTGGGCAGAGATGTCGAGGGCGTAGATCGTGATTGTTGGGATGAGCGAGGGCTTCATCAGATACTTGAACGTGATCGTCCTCTCGGGGAGACCGTGAGAGACCTCTGAAAGCGTAAAATCCTTGTCCAGATTCTCGACGACGCTCGAGCGCATGATCCTTGCCTCCTGAGCGATCGGACCGAGCGCGAGCGCGAAGGCCGGGAGGATCAGGTGCCAGACGGAGTCGGCGAAGGCGCCGGGATTCCCTGTGAGCAGGGCGTCCAGCGTGTAGAGGCCGGTGATCTGTGTCGGCGGAACGACGTTCTGGCTGATCCTTCCGATGAGCGGGAACAGATGCGTCCCATAACCCAGAAAGAGCTGCAGGAGAATCGCAACCACGAAGGACGGCACCGCGATTCCGACGTACGAAAGTACCCTTACGCCGTTGTCGACTATCGAGTTGGCGCGCCTCCCCGCCGCGAGACCCAATGGTACGGCGATGACAAGGTCGATGATCGCGGCGAAGAGGATCAGCTCAATGGTGGCTGGAAGGAAGTCTGAAACATCGATGAGAACATTTCTCTGCGTGAAGAGCGCGATGCCCCAGTCCCCGGTGAAGATTCCCCTCAGCCAGTAGAAGTACTGGGTGTAGACGGGGTCGTTCAAGTGCAGCTGAAGGCGCAGAGCCTCGACCACCGACTGCGGCGCTCTGGGGCCGAGCGCGAGCCTCGCGGGGTCGCCGGGTAGGACGCGGGCGATGACAAAGATCAGTATCGAGAGGCCCAGCAGTGAGACGCCCGAGTAGGCGAGCCGCTTTACCGCGAAGGTCCATGACTTCATGACGCGTCGTTACCCGAGGGGGGGAGACCCCACGCGTCAAACGCGTGAGGCGGAGCCGTCTGATATTCGAAAATAAAGGGTGCGGACCGCTCTCCCCTCAAATCAGCCGAAGAGGGCGGTCAACTGCGATGGATAGAACTGGAAGTCCCTGAAGTAGAAATCGTAGCCGAGGAGAACTATTGGATGCCCGTTCGCCGCATACCAGTTCACAACGGTGGGATAGTAGGCCCTTGCCTCGTACACATCGAAGGCGTAGACCGTGGGGTACTGGTTGTATATCTGCTGCTGAATCGTGTTGTACTGCTGGAAGCGCTGGGTCTGGTCGAGGGTGGAGAGCGCAGAGAAGATCATGTTGTCCAGGGTGGAGTTGTGCAGCCACTCGTTCTGTTCCCAGGTTCCTTCCGAGGGCGTCGTGTACCTGGACTGCAGCACCGAGCCTGCCTCGAAGTAGCTTGCTCCGTCTGTGATGGAGACGACGTTGGGCGAGGTGCTCTCCGCTGCGAGGTTCGCGACGACCGTCAGCCATGGCTGGCCGACGACGTTGACCGTTACGCCGATCTTCTGCATGTCAGAAGCGAACTCCAGAGCCATCTTCTGCTCCGAGGGCACCTGCGTCACCCACCAGTAGGTCACCGGATAGTTGGTGAGCTTCCCGTAGTACTTGGATTTCTGGATCGCCTGCTGGGCCAATGCGAGGTTCTGCGAAGATGCAGGGATGCTGGGATTGTGCCCGGGCAGGGCTGTCGGGACAGGGCCAGCCGAGGGCTTGCTTCCGGGGAAGATGTTGTTGATCACCGAGGAATAGTTGAACGCGTAGGACATCGCCTGCCTGACGTAGATGTCGTCGGTGGGCGCCTTCGTGGTGTCGATCATCAAGTAGAACTCGTTGACCGTCGGAATCGTCACGAGCTTCGCCTCCTTGAGCTGAGAGAGTGCAAGAACGTTCGAGTACGGTTGCCACTGGTCTGTAATTTGAATCTGCCCGCTCGTGAAGAGCGCGTGCACCGTTGACGAGTCGCTGGAGCCAATCATGTTCACCGTTTGAGGCTGGTACGGCTGGGTCCCGTTCCAGTAGTTGGAGTACGCCTTGATCACCATGTTTGACTCGAGGTTCGCCGAAGACATCTGGTACGGACCTGAGCCCGCATCATTCGTGAGCAACCAAGTCGACCCGTAGTCGTTGTTCGGCGCTGTAGAGTTGTAGTGAGACGAGACGAGCTTCTGGTCAACGACATAGAGCCGGACGAGGGCCGATAGGAAGGGACCGAACGTCTTCTTCAGTTGAATGACGACGGTGTTGCTGTTAGGAGCAGAGACGGTCGAAACATATGGCGAGAAGAGGTACGAGTAGCCCTGCCCCACCGATATGAACCTGTTCAGAGAGTAGACGACGTCGCTCGCTGTCAGGGCGTCACTGTTATGGAAGGTGACCCCCGACCTTATCGTGAATGTGTAGGTGAGGCCGTCGCTGGAGACGGTCCAGCTCGTGGCCAAGTCTTTCTGAATTGTTCCGCTCGATGTCGGGAAGACGAGGCTGTCGTAGAGATTCGCTAGAGCCGCCGAACTCGCCTCGTCGGAACCCTTCGCGGGGTCGGCGTTGGGGACGTTGGCAAAGGTCAGGCTGAGGGTGCCAGCCGCGCCGGAGGTACTCTGGGTGCTGGTGGGCGTCGTCGTCTGCGTCCCTGCCCCTTGCCCCGGCACGAAGACGTAGTAGGCCCCAACGCCCACCACGACGAGGATGACTACGACTGCTGTTGCGATTACACTTCTACCTATCGCTTTCCTTTTCTGGAAGCGTCTTACGTCCATCTGAGAATCACGATGAGACCTTTCAAGACTATATATCGTTATTCCAGAGACCTTTCTTGCCTGAAATCGGCCTGATCGACATCCCGTCGGGATACGGGCAAGGTTTAATTCGATTCTTCGTCCGAATCTGAGGCGTGAAGATACTCTACATCAATCCCGTCGGGACCCGGGAAAACGACGCGTCGATGACTCTGGAGCTGAGGAGAGCTGCAGAGAGGGGGACCAAGGTCGACCTCGTTTCGTTGAAGAGGGGGCCTTGGCACGTCGAGTACCACTACTACGAATCTCTCGTGCTTGCCGACCTGCTCCACGAGGTGAAGGAGGCGGAGAATGAAGGCTACGACGGCGTGGTGCTCGGATGCTTCTACGACCTCGGACTTCAGGAGGCGCGCGAGATATCGGAGAGGATCGTCGTCGCCTCGCCTGCGGAGTCGACCATGCTTCTTGCCTGCAGCCTGGGGTACAGGTTCTCCGTGATCGTCGGGAGGAAGAAATGGGTACCTCAGATGATGGACAACGTCGTCAGGTGCGGATTGAAGGAGAGGCTGGCGTCTTTCAGAGTCATCAACATGGGTGTCCTTGACTTTCAGAGGGACCCGTCGAAGACGAGTAGGAGGCAGCTCGAAGAGGGGAGGAGGGCGGTGGAGGCAGACGGGGCCGAAGTCGTCATACTGGGGTGCACCGTCGAGTTCGGCTTCTGGAGAGAGCTGCAGAAACGACTCGGGGTCCCCGTGCTCGACCCGGTCATAACTCCGTTGAAGTATGCCGAATACCTCGTGACTCTCAGGGACAGATTCGGCTGGTCCCACAGCAAGGTGGGCAGCTACGAATCGCCGCCGCTGAGTGAGATTTCCGCCTGGGGGCTGGGGAAGCAGTACTCAACCGAAGTATGGGAGAAGGGGCGCCCCAGGCCAGTGATCGGTCGTTGACGCATTCGCCCATGAGCGTCGGCGGACGACCGCCTAATCGGGGCGGAGGAGAGGCGAGCTAACCTAGATGGAACTCTCCGATGCCTTGAAGCGAAGGCACATGAACAGGAGATTTGCGAAGAACCCCGTGGAGCGGGAAAAGCTTGACAGACTGGTTTACGCCGCCAACAGGGCTCCTCAGGGAGGAAACATGCCAGTAAGGGAGTACATCGTCGTCGCGGACCCTCGTTACATGAAGCTATTGAGGGGGGTCACGCCGAGCTTCCTCGCGAACTCGCCTGCCGCGATAGTCATCTGCACCGACCTGAAGAAGGCGGAGGATGTCATGGGCGTACAGGGGCGGGACATCCTGTCTCTCCTCGACGCGGGTGCCGCTGCGGAGAACATAGCCCTTGAAGCGGTGGAGCTTGGGCTAGGAGTCTCCTTCGTCAGGTCCGCAACAACCGGGGCGGCCAGACAGATGCTGGGAATCCCGGACAGGTACCGAGTGGACATCATCATCGGCGTCGGGTACGTGGCGAAGGATGCGTCAACTCCCATAAGGGGAAAGGAGCCCGTGGTTCACCTCGACCACTTTGGAGGAATGTGGAACGGAAGAGGGTGAAACCAACGCGGCGCTCTTCGACCTGGCAGTGTATCTCGTGGCCAGCGCAAGGGATTGCATGGAGGAGCCGCTGGTCTATGGGCCTCTGAGGATGCTCGTGGGGGTTGATATGATAATAACCGCCATGAAACAGGAAGCCAGTCTGAGGGACGAATTCCTCATCGGCAAGCAGGAGGGCATCTGGAACGAAGTTCTTGCTGTGATGAACGACAGGGAAGCATTTGCGAAGGCTCTTGACGATATGCTGGCTGATTTCGCGGACGAACTCAAGAGCCGCACCCTAACGAAGAAAAAGTGAACCGCCCGCCCGACCTCGGCCATTTTCCATCTTCAGCAGAGGCGTCCGCGCGCTTGTCGAGTCGAGTCGAGCCGGACGCGGGCGGGTGGGGTGGGAGCTACCCCCACAATAACTTGATAACTGGCTCAAGGAATATAGACTTCAGCCACAAAATACCCGATATCGCCCTCTGAAGGTAGAGGCCAACAGAATGTCTACATACAGCAAAGGTCAGATCTGGGGAGCACTCAGGAAGGCGTGGAAGGGATACAAGATCGCCAAGGTCCAGCACGACACCGGACGCATGAAAGAATACGCGACAAAAATCAGGACCCTCCAGAACCAGCTAGGTGTTCCTCAAGCATCGTTCCCAGACTTGGGAGTTTAGAGGAGAGACCAACTCTCCCTCCTCTTTTTTAGTTCTCTTCGTCTTCGCTCTCGTCCCAGAGTTCCTTCTCTATCTCGACGAGGATGTCCCCCACGATCTGCTCTCGCAGTCCAAGCGTCGTCGACATCCTGTTGAGGCTGTCGTTCTGCTCGCGCAGGAGATACTGGAGGGTCTTTCGCCTGTCCCTCCCCCTGAAGGAGCCGCTCGCCCTGGCGGCCTCGGTCATCGCTAAATTTCTAAGGTAAAGCAAGACAGCCCTCTCCTCTTCCATCTGCCTGAGCTTCCTGTCCAAGTCCGAGATTATCTCGCCCAGCGGGCCTATCCTCGCGGCCTCGTCCGGGGATCGAAGAACGTCGTTCATCCTTGCTATCAAGGCCGAACCCTCAGAATCCTCCACGACTCCCGGGCTCGCCCCGAAGGAGAAGACTCGTGTCCTGAAGAGGCTCGGCGCGAAGTCTATCGTTATGGAGACGCTCCTGCGCAAAAGGTACTCCTTCCTCTTCGGCCCTCTCGGGCTCGTTTCGAGCATCGAGCTCACGAACCCGGCGTCCTCCATGCTGTCCAAGTGCTTCGCCACAAGCTGCTGACTCAGTCCAAGCTCCTTCGAGAGCTGGAGCTGGTATCCCGGCTCCTCGCTGAGCCGACGAATGATTTTCCGCCTTACCGGGTTCTCAACCGCTAGAAGAATCGAATCGAGGTCCGATTGCGACAATCTTCCTCCACCCGCTAGGTCAGGCTGGCTCCCGTGCCATGACTTGCGGTGTCCCGGGTATCATCACTTGGTAGTAACAACCTTCAGGGAATATAAATACGTTCCAAAGGCGACGCCAAGCATTCTTATAGGAAAAATTTGCGTTCTCGCCTCGTGGTTCTGAGCCGAGTGCTCCTCGCGAGCAAATTCGCGGTAGCCAGCGAACACCCTCTCGCCTCGGTCGCTGGACACGAAGCTATGGTCGAGGGTGGAAACGCCATCGACGCCGTTGCGGCTACAAGTTTCGCCCTCTCTGTTCTCCAGCCCGCACTCGGGGGAATCGGCGGAGACTTCTTCGCGCTGTTCTACGAAGCCAAGACAGGGAAGGTTCACTGCATCAACTCGAGCGGCTGGGCTCCCTCTCGTCTGACCCCCAAGTTCCTCGAAGACCGAGGTCATCGCGTCGTACCCAGCTTCGGTCCGTTCTCAGTGGTCGTCCCGGGCCTCGTGAAGGGCGTCCACGCCATCCAGAAGAGGTTCGGGAGGCTGGAGTTCTCCACTTTACTCTCGAGGGCGATCGAGTACGCGAAAGATGGGTTCGCGGCTTCACAGGGGCTCTCTAACTCGCTTCGGGCCTGCCACTCGTCTCTATCGGAGGACGCAAGAAGGGCGATGGCCTCGAGCGAAGGTCCCCCGGATCCTGGCGAGCTGATCAGACAAAAGAGTCTCGCAAAAGCCTTGCAGGACATCGCCGAGGCGGGTCCGAGAGCCTTCTACAACGGTTGGATCGCGGAGAGCATCTGTGAGGAACTCTCCGGTAGGGGCGTCCCCATCACTATCAGGGACTTCGCCGATTTCGAGCCTGAGTGGGTCGACCCGCTCGAGATAGACTACAGGGGAGCCACGGTGCATGAGGTCCCCCCGAACAGCATGGGCGCGACTACCCTGCTGATCCTCAGCTATCTCCGCCAGATCGACCTGAAGAGGCTAAGGCCAAACTCGCGAGAGCGGATCGAGCTGACGCTGAAGGCGGCTCAGGCAGCCTATCGCAAGAGGGACAGTACGCTGGGTGACCCGAGATTCGCGAAGATCAACCTAGACGAGTTCCTAGAGGTAGAGGGTGAGAAGCGTCCCCTCATCGAGAGAGAGCAGCGCATCTTGGGAGACGCAGACACAACCTACTTCGCCGTGGCAGATGACGAGGGGAACTTGGTTTCGGCGATTCAGAGCCTCTTCCACTACTTTGGTTCAAGGGTCTACGTGAAGGATTGCGGCGTCTTCCTGAACAACAGGGGGTCAGCTTTCCGTCTCAGTGGGCCGAACGGACTCGCCCCACGAAAACGGCCGCTGCACACCTTGTCCGCCCTTCTTCTGGGGAAGGGCGACGAACCCACCATGGCGCTCGGGTGCAGTGGAGGCGACCTCAGGCCACAACAGCACGCGCTATTCACCACGAACATCGTCGATTACTCGATGGGGCTCGAGTCTGCGATCGACTTTCCTCGTTTCCTCTGGGAGGGGGGGCACACCCTGAACATCGAAAGGGGCTACACGGGGCTCAGGAACCTTCCGTTCGAAGTTCACCACATACCCTACCCCGGAAGGAGCGGGGTCGCCCAGGGGGTGCAACGAGTCAAGGGCTCGGTGAAGGCAGTCTGCGACGTCAGGGGCGATGGTCTCCCCGTCGGACGCTGAGGCAACACTTATCCGAAATCGTCCAAGCGTCGAATCCGGTGGCAGCGAGGTTTCACTCTAAGGAACTCAGCCCAGACACCTGGCAGGACTTCGCACGGCTCTTCGAGAAGCACGGAGGCGTCTGGGGAGGATGCTGGTGCATGTACTACCACACTACGCAGGGGTGGTCGAGGCGCTCCGCGAGGCAGAACGAGGAGGAGAAGGAGCTCCTCGTGCAGGCGGGGAAGTCTCACGGCATTCTGGTCTACGATGACGATACCGAGCAGCCCGTCGGATGGTGCCAGTTCGGTCCACGGGAGGAGTTACCTCGCATCGAGCGGAAACGAGGATACAAGGCCGCGGGGGAAGATTCTCTTTGGAGAGTCACGTGCTTCTTCATCGACAAGGAGCACCGGAAAAGGGGTGTCGCAAGGGAGGCCCTCCGGGCAGCCCTCGAAGTGATGAGACGGGAGGGCGCAAAGAACGTTGAGGCCTACCCTCTGGAGACGATTAGAGAGAGGTACTCCTCCTCTTTTCTCTGGGCGGGGACGAAGCATCTCTTCTTTCAATTCGGTTTTAGGCAGACTCGGAAGCTCGGAAAGACTCTCGTGATGTCCAAGAGAATCAGCGCATCTTGACTCCTGCCCTCCGACCCAAGTTGGCAAAGGCGTTAAGCGTAAGTGGCTTGCATCCGCGAGAGATTCAGATTCGAGAGTTCCGACTGAAAGACTATGATTCGGTGCTCGAACTCCGGCTCGAGGCGGGCCTCCTCTTTCGTCCGGGCGACAGAAAGGACGAAGTCGCAAAGAAAACCAAGAGAGATCCTGAGCTTTTCTTGGTCGCAGAACAGCAAGGAAGAATCGTTGGAGCGGTGATGGGAGCCTGGGACTGCAGGAGAGGCTGGGTCTACCACCT
>VBPQ01000047.1 GCA_005877185.1 Nitrososphaerota archaeon | reverse complement strand
CCTATGATCGGTGCCTTGACCTTCTTGCTCGTATGTTTCAGGGCGAACTTTACCTCGTCCACCGCGAGAGGCCTCGACCTTCTGATCTTCTCCACGATTACGGGGTTGCTGATAATCTCGATGGGGAGGTTCATCTCCCGGACAAACTTCTCGGCATCGCGATTCATGAGTTCCTTGACGGGAATGAGCCTGAAGGAGGGCAGCCTCTCAGCGACGAAGGCGAGAAAGCTGAACCGCCTCTGCTCCCCATCCGAGAGCTCGTCGACCCCTGTGAGCTCCTGCTCCCTGATTGCGAGTTTCACGGCATCGTCGTAGCGCCTTGTTAGCTCGTCTTCGCTGAGCTCCCCCCTCTCGTGTCTCTCGATGGCGTCGATAAGCCAACGCGGGCGTGGCAGACTCCCGACGACCGAGGTCGGGAAGAGACCCTGCTTGCTCACAGTCGCAGAGAGGGCGGGTTTGGATAAAAAGGATTTGACGGGTCTCGGTGGCGATTCGTTTCCTTCACAAAACACTGGTGACATCCTCCCACGACTAAATTCGTGGGCTTCCCGCTTCAACGCTCGGGCTTACCATCTCCCTTAGGGAGGGCAGAGGCCCTTGCTCTGCGGGTGACGACCCACTGTCCGTGGGCGGGCGACTCTGGATGCCAAGCCTTTTGATGAGAAGCGCCGAGTTGACGTCTCGTGGAATTTCCTCGCCGCAGTTGGGACAGACATGCTCGCGAGTTGCGATGTCCTTGGGGACCCATTGGAGGCACCGGTGACAGAACTGGGTCGTGCCCCATGGGTCGACGAAGACCGCGTATTTCCCAAAGAGTTCAGACTTGAAGACTGCCCTTCTGGCGAAACTGCTCCACGAAGCGTCGGAGATGGATTTTGCGAGGCTGTGATTCTTGAGCAGACCGGGGACGTTCAACTTCTCCAGGACAAGGACATCGTTCTCGGCGAATACCCTGTGAACCAGCTTGTTCTGGAAGTCCTCTCGTTGGCGCCTGATATGTATGTGGAGCCTGGCGAGCCTGCGGCCGAGTCCGTGACGGCGCCTGGAACCCTTTAGCTTCTTTGAGAAGTGCCGCTGCAGGTGCTTGATCTCGTCTTCTGACCGGCGGAGGAACTGAGGATACTTGACCGACGATGCGTCATCAAAGGTCGCGAACTCGGTCAGACCCATGTCTGCGCCCCTGACCCGGGCTGTGGGTATCTCAGGAACGGCTTTCTCTGTGGAGCTTCGCGCTCCGTGATGAAGGTGGCGTACCAACCGTCCGCCTCTCGCTTGATGGTGAGGCGCTTTACCTTCCCGAGCAGCGGCCTGTGGACGAAGATCCTGACGTCTCCAATCCCCGAAAGATACAGACCCTTCTCAGGACTCAGTTTGAACCCAGACTGTGGATATGTCAGCGAATTGTATCTGTGTGGCTTCTTCCATTTCGGGAACCTCGCCCTTCTCTCGAAGAAATTCCTGAATGACCAGTGAATGCGGTCTCCGACATTCTGGACGACCTGGCTGTGCGCCGTTTGGAGTTCGCCGTCCTGTTTCCGAGCCTCGAGCGCCAATCTTCTGAATCGTGTCTTCGATGTCGACTTATGCTCTTCTCTGTACCTTCTGATCTCTTCAGCCTTCAGGTTGTTGTAGAGATTGCACAGCAAGAACAGGGAGCGATCGAGCCGCTTCTCCTGCTCGGGTTTGGGGTAGAGACGATATTTGAAGGCTGAGAGCATCTTCGTAATAAGAAGAATGATTTCGTACTTAAGCGCCCATACGTGCTTTCGTCGTCGCGCTCGCTTTCATCCCCCGTAAACGGCGTGTGTTCCCCCGCTCGAAAGGTGATAAATAGCGGTGGTTGGAAGGTGCATGAATTGGCTCGTAAATCATCTCGTAAACCAGGGAAGGCCACAAAGCGGGGCGGGAGGGCGACACCGTCTTCTAAGCTCAGTCCCATCCCTGCGGGCTTCCGGAGCGTGACGCCTTACCTAGCGATTGACGGGGCCGCTCGGGCCATAGAATTCTACAAGAAAGCCTTCGGCGCGAAAGAACTTACGAGGCAGGCCACGCCCGACGGCAAGATCATGAACGCCAGTGTAAAAATCGGCGACTCCATTGTCATGATGTCCGACGTCTTTCCGGGCTCTGACGCAAAATCTCCCAACGTATTGGGGGGGAGCCCAGTCACTCTTCACATCTACTCCAAGGACGTCGATGGGTTGTGGCAGACCGCGCTGTCCGCAGGAGCGAGGGTCATCATGCCTCTCGACAACCAGTTCTGGGGGGAACGTTACGGGCAGCTTGCAGACCCATTTGGGCACCGCTGGTCAGTCTCCATGCAGGTGAAGATGAGCCGCGAGGAGATGGATGCCAAGCAAAAGGAGGCGATGGCGGTGTTCGCTCAGAGTGAGCATACTGGCTTCGCGGAGCAGCCCAGCCAGGGCTAGCCTACTACCGCGGGTGCTTACCTTCCTTCATGTGGGCGTGCCACTCCAGCTCTTCGCGAGTTCGCTGAAATCGAGACTACCGGCAGTTCTCCGCTGATGGAGGACCCTTCTCGACGGAGAGCAGGAGAGCTATCTCAACTGCCTGATAACTGAAAGCGGCAACTGTCTGTGCCTCTCGCAGAAGTATTGAATGATGCACTCTCCCGTCTGCGGGTCGACGAGGGACTGGCAGCCGCATCCAAAGCATTCCATGTCGCCGAAGATGTCGACTGAGTTCTGAGACCGTGCACCCATTGCCCGTTCCCATTTGATCAGGTGAGGCTCGTGTTTCCTCTTCGAGGCCGGGCTCATGGTCTTTAGGGCGAGAACCGTTTACTTTTCCGTTCTTTCCGTTCGCCCAAAGCCCTCGCCATTTTCTCGGGATTCCGACCCGTTTCATCGCGTCGGCTTGGCGTGGCGCGCTCCGCTCCTGTCGGGGCGCTCCGGCGAGCGGGCTCTTCGGCTCCAGGATTGCTACGATTGGATTATTCGCCGCCCTCACCAGCTCGGTAGCCGGGTGCAAAAATCAACAATTATTATGGAAAAATTTCACCGAACCTGCGAGACGTCTGGAATTCCAGACCGGGGCACCTGTTCAAAACTGCAGGTTCAAGACTCCTCCGCCCTAAGAGGGAGGCATGAGTTCGAAAAAGAACATCATGCTATCCGGCGTCGCAGCGCTGGTAGTAGCAGCTTCAATCCTAGCAGTCTCAATGCTTTCTGGCTTTCCATTGCTGCAGAACGTCAACACGACCACAGGGACTTTGGCAATTTTGCTGACCGACCCGCCCCACGTACCCGCCGGGGTGACTGCGGTCAACATAGCATACAGCAACCTCGCGGTGCACATCTCTGAGGCAGGGAATCTGAGCGGCTGGACGGTGCTGAAGCAAAGCGGCTCGATCGAGCTTCTAGGCACGGTCAACATCGGCCAGACGATCGCTTCGGTGAATATCGCCAAGGGCGACTATAACCTCCTAAGGTTCAACGTCTCCTCGGCGACGGTCACCTACAACGGGAATAGCTACACCGCATTCGTTCCTTCCAGTGAGTTGACGGTGCCGATAATCGGAGGCATCGAAGTCAACGCATCCAAGCCAAGTGCCACGATAATCAACATCGAACCGACAGTCTTCAACATCGGCAGCACCTCCAGCCCAGAATTCATTATCAGGCCAGCAGCGAAGGCATTCCCCATCCCTTCGAGTCAAGTGAGCGAAGCTATGGAACATGAGGGTTCCAAGATCAGCCTGGTGGGCAAGGCTTGGTGGACGAGCGTCCAAGAGAAGTTCACGGCTAATGCCCAGATTACGATAGCAACCCTCACTACCAAGTCACTAGCACTCACAGCGAAGAATACGGGCGCCCAGACGACAAAGCTTAGACTGGTCATCGTGGTGCCAGTGGCCCAATCGTTGAGGAGTGGAGAAGAGAGTCTCCCGCCAACGCTATGGGGCTCCGCAGTCTTCGTTGCCCTCCCGAACGGCACGCTGGTGCCACTCCAGAAGTTCATACTGACACAGTCCTCGCTAACCCCAGACCGGGAGAGCATCCTAGATGCACTGGCGAGTGAGGGATACACCCTCGCCGCTGGAGCGTCAACCACACTCAGCTACACAGGGATGGTAACCCTCGGGTTCCAATTCCAGAGTATCCAGCCAGTCCAGTCAATCGTCCCAGGTCAGCAGTACCTCGTGACGGTGCTAGGAGACGAAGCGTTAGCTAGTCAAGTCGTGGTGGCCGGACAGTAGGCCACCTTCCTCTGTTTTTTAGTCTCTCTTTTATGAATTCGCCAACTTCCTTCTCCGGTTTGCCTCGGTCCGGTCGAGAAGAAGTTCTCAACTGGTCTCGAGCCTACTACGCCCGCCGCGCGAGCTACTATGACCTCCTCGCCCAGCGCATAGGCAGAGACCGCGAGACTCCTCGCGAGCTCGAATTTCTGGAGTTCGCATTTCAGACACATGCGACCCGTAAGGTCAGGGAGGTCCTTGGCATCGCGTGCGGAGGCGGCCGTCACCTTGTGGGTCTTGCTCAGCGCGGGTACAGGTGCACCGGGCGTGATCTCACTCCGGAACGGATTGAAGCTGCGAAGGGCCGCGCGGCGAGAACAAGAGTCTCGGTCAATCTAGAAGTCGGAGAAGCTACGAAGGTCGACTATCATGAGGCGTTTGACGCGGTGCTGGGATTGTACATACTCTTTCTACTTCCCGATGATGACGCCGTTAAGAGATGCCTTAACGGGGTTCGAAAGTCGTTGAGGAGCGGGGGCGTGTTTGTCTGCAACATCTACAACCCGTTTACTCTTGGGAAGACGTGGGTGGTAGATGCGATGAGGAATAGGGATTCAGTGGAGGAGCAGAAAGCGCCGGGAATCCGCATCACCGAGGTTCAGCGTACTCATGACTACGACCCCGTCAGAGGCGTCGTGTGGGTGGACGAGACGACTGTTGTCGAAGCCCACGACGGCCGCCACGTATTCCGTGACAAGGGACGGGCACGACTTCTCACATATTGGGACGTCGAACACTACTTGAAGTCGGCCGGCTTTGACGAAATCGAGTGTTATCCCGACTGGAAAGTCAAACGGGTCAAGAAACCCAAGGCGGAGCAGCTGGTCTTCGTTGTCCGCAGATAGTTTCGTACGGAACCTCCACGTCTGCTTGGGAGGTTTCCGCGAGAACCCCCCTCGCCGTCTCGTCTGTTCATTCAAACGCGACGCGGCTCTCCCTCCTCACCTGAATCGAGCCTTGGGTCCTCCGCCGACGATACGGCAGCGCTAAGCAAGACGCTCTGTGCCACCTTCCCGCAGCGAACGGCCCTCAGCCCTCTCCCTGTGAAGCTGTCAAGCCTCACCACGCTCTCCTGAGCACAAGGCTCGGCCTCGAAGAGTTCGACCACCGTGAACATTCCCGACTGCGCCTGTCGGGAGCCGGCTCGGGCGGCCTCCCCCATCTCCGCCTCACCAACGGCGAGAGAGTTGCCACCCTATTCGGGGGTCGGTCTGTTAATCTGGCATGACTCGACCCTCTGACAATTTGGGTAGATTCTGTTGACCTGACCCGATATGACGGCAATTGCAGCAGGCAACGGGTGGGTCACTTGTAGACTATATCGGACTCTCTGACCTTGCCGACGACCTTCAGGCCGATCGACTGCCCGCTTCGGGCGCTCTTGATTGCCTTGTGCTCGACCTCCATCGACTGGACGACCTGTTCCAGGCGCGTCGTGGCGCCAGCTATCGTTATCTTGTCACCCACCGCCAGAGGGGCTTTCAGCTCTATGATGGCTACAGATATCTTCGGGAAGAAGTGGGCGACCCTCCCAACCTCCTTCTTCGATTCCATCATGGGTTGAGGCATCCGCCTGCGCCTATTATACTTGAAAGCGGAGCTAGCCGCCACTCGTCTCGCTCGGTTCCGGGTATATCACGTGGGTCACCAGGGTCCGTGAGCAGTTCGAGCAGTTCACCACAGTCTCAGCGCACCTCGTGTGGTACCTCGCGCCACAGGTGCACTCGAGGTAGGCCTCTGGCTCTGGAGTCTCCATCACTGACTTGATCTGTTTGCCGCAGTAGTGACAGATCCTGTTGTAGGCGATTATGTCGCGCAGGGTGACTATCCCGACGATCTTCCCCTCCTCCGTGACGAGCATCCTTCTCACACGCCTCTTGTTCATCAGGTCGACCGCATCTCTGATCGGCTTATCGTGCGTAATGGTCACGGGTGGCGAGCTCATCACCTCCTTCACCGTCACGAAACTGGCGTGCAGCGATTTCGCGACAACTTTCTTCAGGATGTCCCTCTCGGTCAGTATTCCGATTCTTTCGTGGTTCCTCTCCACGACAACGCTCCCAACATTGCGCTCCACCATCAGTCTGGCCGCGTCCAGGACGGTTGTCTTTTCATCCACGGTTAGGAGGTCTCGCTTGGCAACCGCGCCTGTGCTGAAGTCGAGAGACATGAGGCGAGCCGCTTTATTGGTTCTTAGGTTCTGATAACTCTTCGGGTTTTCCCTCCGAGCCATCTTCGAGGCATCGACTCTGAGGATTACCGGAGTCGTGGGGTTCCCCTTCATTGCTTCACCTGCCTCGCCTTTCGCCCCCTTGGGCAGGGAACGGTCGAACCTCAACCGCCCCCTCCGTGACAGGTTTGTCACCGCGTTGACGTCACGGTCCACCCACCTTTTGCATTGACGGCACCACAGTTCCCTTCTGTGCCTTGGGTCATCCCTCTGCGCGACTTGGAGTCTCTCCCCGCATCTCGCGCAATCAATCGTGGTGCCCCTCGTCTCGCCCTTCGTAAGATGGATGATAGGTACGCCCCTCCACTTCGCCTTGTACTCCACCTGCCTCTGCGCCTCGCCGAACGACCAAGAGTTCATCCTCCCCCTGAATTCGTTCCCCTGGCCGTTTCCTCTCGCATAGAGCCTGCGGATTCCCTTGATGTCCTCCACGACTATCGCCTCCTTACTGTTGTAAGCCTCGATTTGGCAACATTGAGGCTCGATTCGACGATTCAAGATTTCGTAACTGACGAGAGCCAGGCCATCCCCCCATCGGAATGATAGCTGCTCTCGAATCTAGCCTCCTTGATGTAGTTTATCTTCCACTTCTTCTGGAAACTGCCCCTGATCTCCTTCTTGGTAACCCTGCGAGGACCTCCCCAATCTGTCGGCTCCTTCTCGCTGAAGCAGAGCATGAGGTAGGTACCCCCGGTCTCGAGCGCAGAGTTCAGGCTGCCGACGAATCTCTCGCGCTCCTCATCCGAGAATGTGTGGAAGAGTCCGCAGTCCGTGACCGTGTCGAACCTTCTCCTGAGCCGCTCAAGGCGGAGAGCATCGGCAACTAGAAAGGTTACCTTCGCTCGTCTCAGGGTCGCCTTCCTCTCTGCCTTCTCGATGGCGCGAGGGGCCGCGTCCACTCCCCAAACCTCCAGGCCACGCTTTGCGAAGAAGATGGCGTTCTCCCCAGTTCCGCATCCCACGTCCAGCACCCTCCCTCGAACCTCCCCACTCTCGGCCAGCCTGACAAACTCCCGTTGCGGACGGCCTACGTCCCAGGGAGGAGTCCCCCTGTAAGCGTCGTCGAAGAAGGAAGTCATCGTGATTGGCTATCGGAGCTTCTTTACGGGAACCTGCACTTCCACGTTCGCCCAGGCTCGTGCGCTCCTCCAGGGGTCGCCCTTGTAGACCTCCCGCGGCGTACCCGCGGACTTGTATTCCCGGTCCTCTCCCCACTCGAGCCACCCCTCCAGGCCGTAATAGATGACGCGGGGAGAGACCTTCTCAGGGTCGAAGGTCGCGCTGGCTACGAGCTGGTCGGGGAACTCTCTGAACCGGATGCCGCCCTGGGCCCTGGCCTTGGCCCCCTTGACCTCCACGGCTGCCTCCCATCTTCGTTTCTTGTCGGGAACTTCAGGCCCATCCAGGTCGGCGAAGAACCAGCGGCCGGTTCGGACCCCCTTCTTCCTCGCCCACTTCACGATCTGGTTGAACTCCTCCCGCATCATATCGCCGCCCTCCCTGTACGGCCCGACATAAGTTATCGAAGCTACTCGGCAGCCCGAAAACTTCTTGATCTTGAAATCAACAAGCATGCTTTGCTTTCAGCTCAGCTCTTTTGCGAGCATTTACTTAAGCAGAGCGTCGGGAAAGCCAGAAATACGAATGGGCGAGCAAAGACGCGCATGGCAAGTAAGGGAGGCGTGCCCCTAGTAATCCCGTCAGAAATCTGGCAGCCGTTGGCTGAGGTGAGGGCGCAGCTCGACGCTCTATGCCCCGGCCTTCCCACTCCGATCGAGGAAGCATTGCGGGAGATCATCCTGCACTACAAGCGTTGTCCGAGGACGCAGGACGAGGCCGAGGCCTTCTGTGAGCGAGCGAAGGCCTGGAAGTCGCAACGGCGCAAGTAACGCCAGATCGCGGCCAGGAGCAGCGGGAGTAGGAAGGCTCAGGGCTTGACCAGTTTGAGAGCCGCAGAATTGATGCAGTATCTCAGGCCGGTCGGGTCGGGACCATCTTCGAAGACATGACCAAGGTGGGAGCCGCAATTCGAGCATTCTACCTCGACCCTCTTCATCAAGAACGAGCGGTCCGTCTTCTCCCTCACGTTTTCCTTCTTCGCCGGTTCCCAGAAGCTGGGCCAGCCGGTCCCTGAATCGAACTTCGTGCTGGAGCTGAAGAGCTCGCTGCCGCAGACCACGCAGTGGTAGACACCCTTTTCATGGTTATCCCAGTACTCGCCCGTGAACGGTCGCTCCGTCCCCTTGTTGACGGTGACCTCGTACTGTTCGGGAGTGAGTCTCTCCCTTAGCTTTGCCTTTTCTTCTCGAAGCATGGTGTTGAGTGGTCCACGAGGAGTATAAAGTTAGCGCACCAGGTTCTACGGCTTCAGCAGACGCGACAGCCTCTCCACGATTTCCTTCAGCCTTTCCTTCTGTGGACCCAGCTTTGACCGGTCCGAGCTGCTGAGCTCCTCGAAGTATGACACGTAGGAGTTGATCTCGTTGAGCATCTCCTCGACCGTTTGTGGCTTTGTCGACGGGGCACCGAACGACCAGTCCATCTCCTCACTCGCCTTATCGGTTAGCTCGTACCTCCCGTCGTCTCTCTTCTTCACGAGTCCCTCCGTGGTCAGCCGCTCCATCATTGGGTAGATTGTCCCGGGCGAAGGCCTCCACCAACCTCGCGTCGCAGCCTCAATTTCGTTCATTATCTCAACACCGTTCTTAGGAGAAGCCGAAAGCATCGAAAGAATGAGGACCCTGAGTCCGCGCTTTCTGTGCATCATCCAGCGAAAAGGCCACATAGTGAAAATCCCCGAACGCATAATAGAGCCACGTGGGGCTTTAAGCGTATCGCTTAACCGATAATCGCTTATCCGATATTATTAAATAGCGCGGAAGCTGTGGCTCTGATGGTGACGAAAAACCACATGAACACAACTGTCGAGAACAGAAGGTTTCGTACAAGATCACCGTTCGGATGGGGCATAGTCGCCCTCGTCGCAATCCTCGCAATCCTAGTCGTCAGCGGCCTAGCGTTCGGAGCCGTAAGGGCCGCTTCAGCTCCGGCGGCCGTCGGGTACCCATACTACGGGTTCTTCCCCTTCGGCTTCGTCTTCTTCCCATTCGGCTTCATTTTCTTCTTCTTCATCGTCTTCTTCGTCTTCCGCTTCCTCTTCTGGGGGTGGGGATGGGGCGGGCGCTATCGCTGGTATGGCCACTACTGGGGAGGGCCAGCGGAGATACTGAAGGAGAGGTACGCGCGCGGAGAAATCACGAAAGAACAGTTCGAGCAAATGATGCGAGACCTCGAGCAGCACAAGTAGGAAGTACCGTTTCCAACTCCCTAATTTTTCTAATCGGAACCCAGGGTGCACTATGCTGCATTTTGAAGAAAAATATCGTGAAGTAACTCGATCAGATATCACTCGGTGGACCTGATGCGAGACCGGGATGATGCGACCCGTCTACGCGAACTGCGATGCAGAGACAGAAAGAGGGCCGTTCTTTTGGTCCTTTAGCGTAATCATGTCGCCGATATCTTCGTAGACACGCAGAAGCTGCACCCCCTTCTGGGTAAGCTTGTAAACCCCAGACCCTTCTTCGTACCGGACGAGGTCCTTCTCGATCATGAAGCTAAGGTATTCCTTCACCTGAGCATAAGACAGGTAGGCACCGTACATGATTCTCGTCTTCGTAGCACCGTTGATAGCTGCTTGGAGAATCATCGCAATGATGTCTGTCCTGCTCCGGTATTTCACGTCAATTTGTTATTATTATTCATTACTTATAAATATCATGGAACAATCTTCTAGGTATGCTATCCCAGAATCTCTCCACCCCCTGCTCCGAAGAGTAGGCTTTGCGGTCGAATGGGGTAGGGAATTCGAAAGGCTCTACGGCGTTGGAGTTCACCTAGAGAGAGGGGAAGCGGCCTTCAGTTGATATATCGTAAGTTGATTGGATCAGAAGCGGCGGCTTGATGATAACGAAAAACAGATGAACTTATTGGTGGAGAGAGAACGGACCCCTCCAGTCAACCGTAGGAGCATCCGGCCGACGTGGAGTAACCCCTTAGATTAGCTCCTTCACCCGTGACGGTGGTCCAGAGCCGTATCGTGGCTCCAACGCATGAATAGACATAGGAAACTGAACCGGAGGTGACATGGATGCAACAGTCGCCACCTTGCAGACCTTCAAACGTGGAAGTCTCAACCATAGGAATGACCGGAGCCATGAAGAAGAAGAGCAGTTCCGCCAGAAGCGTAAGTGCAAGAGCGGATCGCAGACTTCGCCTTCTTCGCAGGGAATAGGCCACCCCCAAGGGGACCACGAAGAGAAGCGACAGGAGTGACTGGGCCAGAAGATTGTACTGCAAAAGGGGTTCGACAGGCTTTCCTCCCCTGGTTCCAACTACAACGAAAATGAACGCGCTGAATACAAGGCCAACCGCTGACCATGCATGCCAACCCATGCCCCACGTTAATCCGTGTTGGCTTTGGGCCAAAGCAATCGACGAGTCAAACCCATTTGTCAGAAATAAGCCTTTGAGATGTTATTGGACACTTGTCGCAAGCTGGGTACGGGTGGGGGTATCCATCTCAACGGCAAGGTCCACCGTAGTCTTGTTGCTGCAAGGCTGGACAATAAAAACGGTTTTTTGGCCGGGTTCTACCGGCTTTTCTTCTTCAAGACATCATCGGAGACCTGCTCGCGCGCCTTCCCGGTCGTGGATATCCAAGCTTTCGCGCTGTCTCGATCAGCAATTCGTCCCCGGACTTGGTTTGAATCTCTGCAACGAGAGAGAGAGTTGTAAAGTTTTTCGAACTACTTCCCATAATGCAACTATTCTTAACCAAAAGGGACGGGTCTTTAGACACTACGGGCCATAAGAGCTCCCGGCTGGTGCTGTATCGATAGATATTGGTTAGAAGACGAATTGAAAGGGTCAGGTTCGTCGTTAGCGAGGTGCCTCACCGCAAACAGCGATATGAAACAGTGGGGGACTGGATTCCCGGGAAGCC
>VBPQ01000046.1:1553-11667 GCA_005877185.1 Nitrososphaerota archaeon | reverse complement strand
GCGTCGCCGCCCCCTGCGAGGCCGCTATGAGTCCTGATGGATAAGCTCTCGCCGCTCCCGCCGACTCGAGATACGAGAAAGATCGAGGAGAGAATCGAGGCAGCTCCGATCAGTGATGCGAGGTCGAGCAGCTCGCCAAGAAGAAGAATTGAGATGCCCATCGCTGTGACTATCTCGAGCATCAGCAGCATCGACGACGTCGTCGCGGTGAGATGCCTCAAGCCTCTCTGATACAGAACAAATGGGATTGCGGTATTAAGAACCGCGGTGTAGAGTATCAACCCCCATTCCCCCCCTGTCATCGATAGCTCTCCCGGTCCCACGGTCAACATCACTGGCGCTACGAAGACGGCGGTCGAGAGAATCGTCAGCGACGCGACGCCGAGCGGGTCCCATCTTCTCTCGTCTGTCTTTCTCTTGTTGTAGATGATATAGACGCCCCACGAACTCGCCGAGACCAGGTAGAAGAGGTCACCCGTCAGCTGGCTTCTGGCGATCAGTCCGAAGTCCCCCCTCGTCGTAAGCAGGAATATCCCTCCCACCGCGAGGACAGTCCCAACGACCTTCGTTCCCGCGAACTTCTCTCCGAGGAGCGCCGCGCTTCCTATCGCGGCTATCAGAACCGACAGGTTGACCAGGAGGGCGGCCACCGAAGCGGCCGTGTACGCTTGGCCGAGAAACTGACAGAGGAATCCAACGGCATTCAGGAAGCCCAGAATCCAGACGGGCCTCATTCTCAAATCCGCCCTCAAAGGCGTCCCAATGACACGCGCGAACGCGATCATGATTGGAGCCGCGATGACGAACCTGAGGAAGGCGAAGACCCTTGGGTCTATTCCGGAGGCTATCCCAAACTCGATTACGGGGAAGGAGGTGCCCCAGAGCAGCCCCGTCGCGGAGGTCTCGGCTAGAGCCGCTGCCCTCTCTCTTGTCAAATATGAGGAGCCCCTACGCTCCTCACATAAGTCTTTGAGGCGCGGGTTAACCTTATGACTGCCTTCGAAGAAGAGATGAGGTTTGGAAAGCGTCAAGGCTTCGCTCAGGAGCGTCGAGGGTTCCTTGCAGGACCTGGCGGCTCGACGGGAGAGGCTCATCAAGGAGAGCCGTGACGTCATCGCGTCCTGCTCTAGGTGCATAATCAATCTTCACAACGACAAGCCTGCAGAAGCGGCCAGCGAACTTGCAACTGCGCGAAGAATCCTGGGAGGACTGAAGAAGACGGCATCTGCCCAACTTTTCCGCTATCTAGTCCCCCCAGAGGCTGAGTTCGTCGAGGCCTCAGTCGTCTTCGCCCTCATGAGGGGCAGACCCGTCCCATCCATCTCGACGCTCAATTCAAGTCCAGAGGCCTACGTCCTAGGCTTACTCGACAGCGTAGGTGAGTTGAAGAGAGAGGTTCTCGATTCGATAATGAAGGGAAAGGCTATGGTGGCGCGAAAGCACTTCGCGGAGATGGAGGAGCTCTACTCGGCACTCTCCCCGTTCGCATCTTACGACCACCTCGTGAACGGGGCGAGACGCAAGATTGACGTCGCTCGGATGATCGTGGAGGACACTAGGGGCGTCCTGACTGAGGAGACTGGGAGAGAGAAGCTTGTCTCTTCGATGGAGAGGCTCCAGAAGAGACTCGGCTCGTCCGGGTGAACTCCCCGACGAGGCGGAGCTCCGCTTCTTTGAAGGGCTTCAGAATCTCTTCACCCTTCCACCCCTCCCGCTTCCGAAGAAGGTCAGGAGGATATGCGGCGCCGACGCTGCGTACAGGGGTCGCGTCGTCGTCTCGGCTGCGACCCTCTCGGTCGACGGCACTATAACGAAATCGTACTGCTACCGAGGAAGGTTCACGATCCCCTACGTCAGCGGACTCTTCTACATGCACGAAGGGCCATTCGTCGTCGCCGCGATAGAGGGACTTGGCTCGCGGCCCCAGCTTCTTTGCTTCGACGCGCACGGCGGTGCTCACCCGAGGTCGGCCGGACTCGCGACGGTCGCCGGGATGCTTCTCGGGATTCCGAGCGTCGGCATCGCCAAGTCCCTCCTCGTGGGGAGGATCGAGAAAGCCGACAGCTCGGGGCTCGAGAAGATCGTCTACGGAGGGGGTGTCGTCGGGTTTGTGACGGGCACAGGAAGAGATAGGCGGTACTGGAGTCCGGGCTATTCCGTGACACCGAGGGACCTTGAGAGAATCATCGCGGTCTACCGGGATGCCTGCCTGCAGTGTCTGAGCGAGGCCCACCTACTCTCCGCGAGGTTCCTCGATCGGGAGGTCAGAGCTGAGCCAATATCTTCGAGGTCTTTAGAGTCGGGTTCAGAGAACTCAGCCTGACCACGGAGAGTCTAATCTCTCTCCTCCTCGCTTCCAGCGCGATCTCCTCCTCTCGGTGGTACTGATCGTATCCAAGGGCGACGATGTCCGGGCGGACCTTCTCGAGTGTGTCGTAGATGTTCGACTCGCTCCCGAGAATCGCCAGATCGACGTGTCTTATCGCCGAAAGAACCTTCCGCCTCTCCTCCTCAGAGACTATTGGGTCTCTTCCCTTCCGCCTCCTCACTGTGGCATCTCTTGCGACGACAGCTACAAGCACGTCTCCGAGCTTCTTCGCTTGCCGTATCGTATAGATGTGTCCGGGGTGTATTACCTCGAAGGTCCCTCCGATGAAGACGACCTTGAAGGTCCTCCTCCCCTTGGGGTTGAGGAAGAGTCTCGAGCCACGGACCTCGATGTAGCCCTTATCACTGAGACGTCGCAGCCTTCTGCGCATCTCCTCCCGAGAGAGACCAACCTCTTTCTTCAGCCTCGTCGCGTCTGTCCGTCCGTGGAGCAGACTCAGGATGAAGATGGCCTCGAGAATCTCCTTATCCTTCAACTTTCACCAATCTATCTTCGCTCTGCCCGTGAATCCTGCTGAGTCTAGTAGCCCCTCTGCGTATCCCATGCTCAGCATCGCCAGCTCGTGCTCTCCCCTCGCGAGGAATCCCTCTGCGTCCTTCGTGTAGAGCTCGACATTCTCGAGGAGCGTATCATACTCCATCCCCAGCTTCTCCCTCGCCGAATTGAGCGCCCTTCTAGTCTTCGCGGCGTACCTCGGAATGAGAACCTCAGCTGTCCCCTTCATATTCCGGCTGTTGTCACTGACCTCAGCCTCGCCGACACCGAATATCGCGGCGACGGCCTCGACCTCCGTGAAGTGCAGACCTCCGGGGATCACGATGCAGTGTGGCTTTTCACCGTAGTCCGAATTCCTCAGGTCCCTGAGAGAGCCCGCTCTCAGCTCAGAATCCTGCCTCCCGAGCCTGCTTAGAACCAGCGCAAATGTCTCCTCCGAGAGGACTTCCCGACCGAAGTTCTTCTCCGCCGCGAGGAGACCATCGAATACGGCTTGGGGTGTGGCTCCCTCTCCGGCTTCCACATCGAACTCGAGGAGAAGAAGCGTGTGTAGACCCTGGAGCAGGTTGCTCTGGATGGTATGGTAGGCTTGCTGCATGAAATCGAGTGTTTCTCGAGTGATGGTCATCATTCTGCCGAACTTGTAGTAGTGGAGGCCGCTTGCGCTCGCCGCGGAGGAGGGTATCGTCGCGGCGTGAATAATGGCCGTCTCCGTTCTCTGCCCTATCGCCCTTACCCTCAGCTCGTTGTGCGTGGTCGCGATCATCGGGTCTCCAGGGACAACAAGCACAACCTTCGAGTCGCGAGCTTCCTTCAGGATCTCTCTCCCGTCCTCCACGAACTCTCTGTCGACGACAGTCATTATTCTCCCCGTCTCGTTCTCGAGCTCCTTCAGGAGTGTCGGTTCGTGTGGGGTGGTGTAGTACTCTAGATAACAAGAATCTGCCTCCCTTACTGCCACGACTCCCTCCAAGCTGATTCCCCTCGCTCCCAACCCCAGTCCGACGAATGTGAGTCTGCCCATCAACACCACCTTTGACGCACTCTTCCGGTGTACTATTTCAATTCGTCCCGTCCGCAAGAAAGTAAATATCGAGGGTTCAGAGCGTGGCTCGCTCGCGGGCCTGTGGCTCAGCCAGGTTAGAGCGGCTGGCTCTTAGCTAGCCACTGGGAGTTACCAGCATGTCGTGGGAGATGCGTAACGCATCCACGAGTTCGAATCCCACCAGGCCCGCCATTAGTCACTAAACTCTGGCGAAATCATCAGAGTGTGTACTTCCTAGATGAAGATTCCTCAACCGCGCATGATATCGGCGTGCACCCGGGCGATGGCAACCTTTAGCGAGACGAGCGCTTGGTCAGCTACGTGATGGCGTTGGTCATGGTTTTGGGAATCGCCTTTCATCTGGTCAACGCCGACTCATTCTTCGGAATTACCAAGAAGAATCCGTATGCCTCCCCTTATGGATGTGCTGGAACTGCGATCTTCGGCTTCAGTGCGCTAAGTGTGGCGTTTGCCTTGATTCTACAGACACAACGACGAAACGTGGTACTTTAGCGGTGCCATCCTTTGATCAGTCACATCGGATCCCGAATCTGACGAACAGCCCGGGTATCGAACGCCCCGGGGTTCGGAACCCGTCGGGCCCGCAAAGTTCAAAATGAAAAACTTTGTTTGACGTGAACAGCAGCAAGAATCGAACTATTTGGTCTTCTGGTGAACGCGGGTTGAAATCCCGGCGGCCGCATGGCTCTAGCTTCTTGCCGGTTGGAATAACTCGATTACGTTGCCGGAGGGATCCTCTGCAAGGATCTGGGCTCCGCCTGGTCCCCTTACGATTTCGTTCCGGAACTTTACCCCTTCCTTGCTTAGGCGCTTCACTTCAGCTTCGATATCGGGCACAACCAACTCTATTCGGTTCCACCCTCCTGGTCCGGGTATACGACCATCAGGCATAGGCCGTCCTGCCGAGCTGGCGGGTCCGGCAAGCAAGAGTCGTAAGTCCCCGAGGATCACGTCAGCGAACGCTGGTGAGGCATTGGAAAGCAATCTGAAACCCAGCTTGGTCGTGTAGAATTCTACCGCCTCCGCAACGTCCCGGACCATGTATCGAACGTTTACCTGGGCCATTTCGAGAAATGCGCACGACATAGCATATGAATATTGCCCCCCGATATCGTGAAGTGATATGGAGCGGGGCGTCCTCCGTGAATTCTTTCTCGGGTACGGGTCAGGCAACGTCGTGCTTGCCTCCACCCCGGCCGCGGTCTCAATTTACGGAGGAGACGTGTATTCCGTCCGCTAGTCTGGGATTATTTGACCGTACCGCCGTGTGAGGGCGTGCTGAGAGTCTCTGCCCAATATCCCACCTCCGAGACGAAGCAAGAAAAGAGATATAGCGGCTCGAGTGTCTCGAACGAGACCTTCAGGGGGTGAGCCTGGCGTGAAATCAGGGTCAAGGTTGGTCGTCGTTCTCCTCGTCGTCTTCGTTCCAGTGGCTGCGCTCGCGGTAGTGTCAATCGCGTCCAATCTGCCGCGGACGAAGGAGCTCTCCCCCTCATTCCGTGAATGTCTGGATGGCTGCCCGACCAACCTTATCTGGGTCGCGAATGTCTCGGGATGGAGCAAGGTCACGGTCCAGATCAATCCCTCCTCAGAGGAGGCAACCTGCCTTCGAACCGCATCTGGGAATGCCACGCTCGGATGCACACGATACGTGGAGTTCAGCGGTGACGCCGTGCACTGGAGCCTTGCGAGGGTGACCGGCCTCCAGACGGTCTGCTACGGAGGAGGCCTGAACTGCGTCTGCTGCCTCCACAACTACATCGAGTTCCCGGTCTTTGAGCCGCTCACCGTGACATTCGGAGTCCAGGGAATGTACCTCGCCATCACCGGGCAGAGTGATACGGGCGTCTCCGTTGTTGCCTCGGGCTGAAGGCGCTTCCACTGTTTCCAACCAATTTATCTGACGCGAGCGCGACGCACCCACGGCGATGGAAAGACGAGTCGCGGGTAGCATCCTAGAGCTCATCGGGTGGACTCCCCTCGTGAAGCTCAACAGAATCACAAGAGGTCTCACTTCGACCATCTATGCAAAGCTCGAATACTTCAACCCGGGTGGCAGCGTGAAGGACCGCGTAGGACTCTCGATGATCAGCGATGCCGAGAGACGCGGCATCATCAAGCCCGGTTGCGTCATCGTCGAGCCGACTTCCGGAAACACGGGTGCGGGTCTAGCCCTCGCCGCCCTGATAAGAGGCTACAAGATTATCTTCACCGTTCCCGACAAGATGAGCACCGAGAAGATCGACCTCCTGAAGGCCTTTGGCGCCAAGGTCATCATCACCCCATCGAATGTTCCACCAGACCATCCGGCGAGTTATGTGAAGGTCGCGGAGCGGATCGTCAGAGAGACTCCGAACGCCTTCATGCCGAATCAGTACACGAATCCCTCAAACCCATCTGCTCACTATCAAACCACAGGACCCGAGATCTGGGAGCAGACGGGCGGGAATATCGATGTCCTCGTGGCGGGGATGGGGACGGGGGGGACGATCTCGGGAACGGCGAAGTACCTCAGAGAGATGAACCCGCGCATCAGGGTGGTCGGCGTCGACCCCGAGGGCTCGATGCTTCACCACTGGTTCAACAAGACTGCAGGCGAGTACCACAGCTACAGAATCGAGGGCATCGGCGAAGACTTCATGCCTTCGACTCTGGACCTCAAGGTCTTGGACGAGGTGGTTACCGTGAGCGATAGAGACGCCTTCCTGACGGCGAGGAGGATTGCAAGAGAGGAGGGGCTGCTGGCTGGGGGGTCGTCGGGGGCCGCAGTCTTCGGTGCCCTCAAAGTCGCGAGGGATTCGGAAGGAAAGACAATCGTGGTGATACTC
Organism: Nitrososphaerota archaeon; assembly: GCA_005877185.1. Taxonomy (GTDB): domain Archaea; phylum Thermoproteota; class Nitrososphaeria; order Nitrososphaerales; family Gagatemarchaeaceae; genus TA-13. The sequence continues at coordinate 4,889 of VBPQ01000046.1, read as the reverse complement.
CCGGATACTGGCAGAAACTACCTGAACAGGGTCTACTCCGACGACTGGATGACTGAGCACGGATACCTCGAGTCTGAGGAGAAGAGGATCGCTGTCAAGGATATCCTCGCGGCGAAGTCGAGGAGGATAAGGGGGGTCGTCGCGGTGAGGCCGGAGGACAAACTCTCCACCGCGATTGAGTTGATGAAGAAGCACGGCATCTCGCATCTTCCGGTTATCAAGGACGGCGTTCAGGTGGGGAGCGTCCACGAGATGAGTGTCATGAAGAAGCTGACCTCAAAGAAAGCCTCGAAGGAGCAGAGAATCGAGGAAGTGATGGACGAGCCCCTCCCCGTCGTGACAAAGGAGGAGCTGCTACTCGACCCATTCAATCTCCTTAAGGAGAAGAACGCGGCTATCGTCCTCGAGAAGAACGCGGTGGCCGGAATAATCACAACGATAGACGTGATAAATTACCTGACGAAGCGATGATCGATGAAGTTCGCGACCAAGGCTATCCACGTCGGGGAGGAGCCCGGCCTCGTAAGTGAGAGCGGTGACGTCGTGGCGCCCATTCACCTCTCGACGACCTTCGCTCGAAGAGAGGTCGAGAAGCCTAGGGGAGGGTACGAGTACTCAAGAACGGCGAACCCGACAAGGGATGCACTTGAGCTCCGGCTCGCGGCCCTCGAAGAATCGAAGCACGCTCTCGCGTTCGCCTCGGGGCTAGCAGCCGAGGCCTCCCTGGTACTCTCTCTACTGAAGAAGGGGGACCACGTCGTTGCCTTCGACGACCTCTACGGTGGTACGAGGCGGCTCTTCAGCCAGACTCTCTCCAACTTCGGGCTCGATTTCACGTACGTCGATGCGAGGGAGGCGAGAAACGTCGATCAAGCGGTAGGTAAGAGGACGAAGATGATATGGCTGGAGTCCCCCACCAATCCGCTCCTGAAGATTTGCGATATCAAGGCCATATCGGAGGTCGCATCGAGGCGTGACATAATCACCGTCGTCGACAACACGTTCATGAGTCCGTACTTTCAGAATCCTCTTCAGCTAGGCGCGGACGTCGTACTTCACAGTGCGACAAAGTATCTCGGTGGGCACAGCGATGTGCTCGGAGGAGCGATCATGACATCAAACGAGGAAATCTACACGAAGGCGAAGTTCAACCAAAATGCGATTGGGGCCGTCCCCTCGCCTTTCGACTGCTTCTTGCTCTTGAGAGGGATCAAGACGCTCGCGGTCCGAATGGAGAGGCATCAACTGAACGCGATGAGGGTAGCGGAGCATTTAGAGGCGCATCCTGCTGTGGAGAAGGTGATTTATCCGGGTCTGAAGAGCCATCCCCAGCATACCCTGGGGAAGAGGCAGATGTCAGGCTCCGGAGGAGTAGTCTCTTTCGAGGTCAAGGGAACTCTCCGCGACGTGAAGAGGTTCCTGCGGAGAGTGAAGGTCTTTTCGTTAGCGGAGAGCCTCGGAGGGGTGGAGTCTCTCATAGAGCACCCAGCCTCGATGACCCACGCTAGTGTCCCCGGAAAGGCCAGAGAGGTGCTAGGAATCACGGACAGACTGGTGAGGGCGTCAGTGGGGATAGAGGACGTGAGCGACCTGATTGAGGACCTAGACGGAGCGCTCGACTAGCGGTCGATTCTCGCTCTCCTTATAGACGAAGTTTCCTCGGGGATGAGGCGTGTACACTAAAGGGGTAATCGAGAACGAGGCACATTGCATGAAGGTGATGGAAAAGATGGAGGAGGCCTACCAGAAGAGGGACGAGGCTTACTTCGTCAAGGTGCTCAACAAAGAGTCCAGCTTGGTCCTGCGCGTCCACGCGGTCTGCATCCTGGCTGAAGTCGGAGGAGAGAATTCAATGGAAACCCTCGCCGATGTGCTTCTCCACGACGCTGACCCCCTCGTCCGTCACGAGGCTGCATTCTCCCTGGGCCAGATAGGTCTCTCGGAGGGAAACGGACCACTGGAGCGCGCCGTCATGACAGACCCGGAAGCGATTGTCAGGCACGAGGCGGCGGCAGCCCTCGGCTCAATTGGGAATCCCTCCGCGGAGAGGGTTCTCAGACTCGCCCTTGAAGACAGAGACGAGATCGTAAGAAACTCTGCCAGGACTTCGCTATTCAACCTGGACTTTCTGAAGCGCTACTCGGTCGGGCGGACGACGGCGAGGGAGAGGGCTCCGAGGCCCTAGCTCTGCTTCGTCAGTCTCGCCTTGAGGCGCCTCCCTAGGCCGAGAATCTCGAACTTCGCGAATCCGGAGGCCGCGAGGACTTCGAGGTCCCGCCTCTTCGAGCCATGCCGGAAAATCCGACCTTTCATGATGTCGACGACGTAGAATCTCCCCCCCGGTTTCAGTATTCGCCTTATCTCCGAAAGTCCTCGCTCCAGGCTCTCGAAGTGATGGAGAGCGTACATGGAGAATACCAAGTCGAGGCTTTCCGCGTCGATCTGGTTCATCTCCTCGGCCTTCTTCTCGAGGAATCTGACGTTGGTGAGCCGAGCCTCATCACATCTGCGCCTGATCATCCTCATTCGATCCGGGTCCGGTTCGACCGCGAAGACGAGTCCGCCTTCCCCGACGAGCTCGGCTGCAGCGACCGTGAAGAATCCCTTCCCGGCACCGACGTCTGCGACCTTCAAGCCGCTCGCGGCTCCGGCCTCCCTCATCTTCTCGAAGGGGTCCTCGAAGAGGCGCCTAATCCTTTCTCCGAGTGCGTACTTCATGGCTCCTCCTCCACCGCGGGTCCCGTGAGCAGCCTCGCTATCCCACCCAGGACGAGCCCGACGGCGAAGCCACCAACATGTGCGCCGTAGGCCACCCCACCGCTGTTGATCCCAGCGGAGGAGAAGATCAGTTCCAGGTAGAGAAGTTGAAGGAAAAACCATGCCAGGATGAACCAGTAGGCCCGGATCGGAAGTATGAAGTAATCCACGAGGGAGACGACTCTCGCTCGCGGAAAGAAGAGCAGGTACCCCCCCGGGACCCCCGAGATCGCCGCCGAGGCTCCGACGCTCGGAATGAAGAGGTCAGGGGGTCCGCTGAGTACCGACAGGTAGACTTGGGTCATCGCCCCGCCCACACCGGCGACGAGGTAGAAGAGCAAGTAACCGATGTGCCCGAACTTCTCCTCAACGTTGTGACCGAATACGAAGAGAAAGAGCATGTTCCCGAATATGTGAACGACTCCCGCGTGGATGAACATCGAAGTTAGGAGAGGGTAGAGACGGAGAAGCTGAGTTCCCTTCAACGCACTGATGATCTGACTGGGGACGACGCCGTACTGCGCGAAGAATCTCTCTGTCAGGGGGCTCGTGAAGTCTGTCGTGTATTCGAGTTCATAG
>VBPQ01000046.1:443-1392 GCA_005877185.1 Nitrososphaerota archaeon | reverse complement strand
GAGTGCGAAGAAATTCGCGCGAGAGAAGAGAGGGGGGAGGTAACCCATTCAAGGTAACTGATGCGATCGAATTCACTACTACGATGAATCATTCATCCGCGGCAAGATACAGCCCACCCTGGGTGTCGATCTTCGTCAGGGCTGTCTCGATATCGTCCGTTAGCTGAACTACACCCTTCTCGACGGTCTTCTTCCAGAGGTCGATGTAGATCTGGAGAGCCTCCTTGATCTGGGCTGGCTTGTCCCGCTTCGCGTCTCCGAGCTCCTTCAGATACTCTTCGACGCTCTTGACCTTTGCCGGCAACCGTTGAAGGAGAAGCTCTCTGAGCTATTAATCATTTACCGTTTGTGGGCTCGCTCGTGACCCTCGCCTCCCCGCCTACCCTGGATGGGTAGGCCCTGTAGCCGAGGCGGCTCACACCGTTTATCACTCTCTCGAGGTGTCGCTCGGAGGTGTTGATGTACACCGTCGGCCCCGTCTGCATCGAGAAGTAGGCCTCGAGTCCGTCGGCCCTCATCTCCCTGACCTTCCTGATTATCCTGATCGAGTCCTCCGTCATCAGGAGCAACCTGTCGGCCCCCGTCATCGTGATTGCGTGCAACTCAAGCGTATCCTGCTCCGCCAGTTCGCCAACCCTTTGCAGGTCGTCGCCGAGGATGGCCTTCTCCATCTCGTCGCACCTCTTCTGAGCTGACCGAATTCTGGCCTGGAAGAAGGGAGATGTCTCGACTTCCCTGTGAGCGTCTTCGGTCCTCACCCTTAGGGGGAGGGGGACGATTACCATTCTTAGGTCCATCGTCTTCTCGTCTGCGAACCGTGAGGCGTAGCATGAGTCGTCACCCTCTCCCGCGTAGAGACGCGAGAAACCGCCGACCAAGGACCTAGCCGCTGAGGCCGCGAACAATCTCGCGACCCGGGAGAGTTTCTCTAAATCGGGTTCTCCGCCCA
>VBPQ01000046.1:0-362 GCA_005877185.1 Nitrososphaerota archaeon | reverse complement strand
GGTTTGTGCTATCTATCCTGAAACCTTGTCCCGTCCTCCCTCCGGCGAGCTTTTCGAGGACAGGCTGCAGTCTTCTTGTCGCCGACTCGCTGTATCTCCCTTCGATGTAGACTCCGTGCTTGCTCCAAGGGTCTGTGAGTATAGCCTTCGTCCTCATCGAGGTCGTGTTGACGGATATGCTGTCGTGGTAGGGGAGTCTGAGCCTCCAATCTCTTAGCCCGTGATACTTCACAAGGGCCTGCATCGTGGTCGCCCTTGCCGCGTACCTTCTCACGCAAGATTCACTTCAAGTGTCAGGAGGCCTCTCTCCCCCGCCCTCAGTCTGTCGACAAGCGCTCTCGGTACGTCTTTCGCAGCCGCCT
>VBPQ01000205.1:1705-4410 GCA_005877185.1 Nitrososphaerota archaeon | reverse complement strand
AGCATCATAGATGGATCATTCGCATCTTTCATAATACTACTCTCCGCCGTTGAGCTAGGCTTGGGAGCCTGCTTCGTGGGTGCTTTTGACGATGAGAGGGTGTCGAACGTCCTGAAGCTTCCGAGAGAAGTCAGGCCGATTGGGATAATTCCACTCGGAAAACCTGCCGAGAGACCACGAAGATTGAATCGCCAACCACTCGAGCGGAGGGTCCACTTCAACAGTTACCAGACGTGAGCGAGAAAGCCCACAGTTTCAGCCGTGGGATGAATCGCATCGGGGCTTAAATACAAAAATGGCATATGATAGACGTGGAACTACACGTAGGGCAGGACATGCCCGAACTCAAGCCTGTGGAGACTGGGCCTCTACCGCCCCAGACAACTGGGGTCGCAAGCCTGGTCATTGAAGCAGGAACTATACGCGGCGAGAATAGAAGCTCACCGCTGGAAGCCCACGAGTTCAGTCGTGGTAGGATGTCACGGCAATTCGTTCTCTCGTTCCGTGAGACGATGAGACTGAAGACGCGCCCGTTCGTTCCTCCTGACCAACTTGTCAAACAAAAGGAGCCAAGAACGACAAATTCCTCCCGTCGGCATGTAGCGAGCGTTGACGCTGAAGAACGTCCAGTTGTTCGGACCCGACGAGCCCGTCCTGTTGAGTCGCCACGCCTCCATCGAACAACCTGTCTCTGGGAACGGCATGCTCTACCTTACGGACCGAAGGCTCATCTTGATTCACAAGTCCGGGCTTTTACGAAAGACGGAGACTCCACTTCTCGACCTCACCTTAGATGAGATAAGCTACGTCAGAGTCGAGGGGACCCTGTGGAAGGTCTTGGTGATTGGTGCGCGAACCCAGGGCGGCCGGGTGGTCGCCTACAAGGTCCACGCACAGAATCCGGAAATCTGGAAGACACAGATCTACAGTCTGAAGGGAGGTCTAGGAGGAATCAGGTTCATCCCGCCACGAACTCCACCGTCAGTATTGAATCAGGTCTCTCGCGTCGCCCAGCCAGCACAACAGTCAACCAAATTCTGCATAGACTGTGGGCACCGTCTTCCGCCCGAAGCGGCCTTCTGCTCATCCTGCGGCGGTCCGCAGTGAGTTAGTAGCGACTCGACCATCGGCACCATCCCTGAGGAGGCCTTCCTCAAGCTCACCCTCTCCCGACGCTCCTTCTCCACTCTCTTCTTGGCTTGCTCCTGCGAGAAATTCGGCTATCGGCCCTCACACCGGCCCTCCTGATGTCCATAAGCTTGATTCCCCCGGCCGTCGCCGTGAGCTGTTGCCAGCCAGACCCTGAGGTTACGTCGAATACCCCGATGTATCCGCCAGGCAGAATCTGGAAGGGCTTTGTAATCTTCTTTCCAAAGTCGAACTGTGTGCTTCCCTCGGATCTGAAGGATTCGAACCAGGCAGGGTAGACGAAATCCGAGACCTTGACCCCGCCGATACTGTATGCCAGCGAATCCGCCTCGCAGGCGTCGCAGTTCTCGTAGGCGTAGAGCACCCCGCTCGTGGGGTTGGCATCCTGCACGAATACCGTGAGGTTAACGTCTGGGTCGGCGAGCATCTCGCACATTTCATGGCTCACCGTGACGGGCCACTGAAAGCCGTTCCGGATGTCCTCCCCTGCGAACGCCTTCGCCAGCGGCATCCCGCTCGGGGAGAGGTCGTGATAGCCGAGGGCGTTCGCCTGGTCCGAGTTGTCCAGGATAACCAACATCCAAGAAGAAGGGTCTGGATTGGTGCCCTGGGGGACGAATGAGAGGTCCGCGTCTATCCCAAAGGCGGGGGCGAAGTCACGATGGACCTGGGTCTGGAAGGCGGGGACGGCCGCCCGCACCTGCGCGTCTGAGAGCACGGTGCTCTCGTTGACAACCTGAATCTTGATGTTCGCCATTGGGTGAACAAGTAAGGCAGCAACTATAAGAATTCTTATTCCGGCGGATACTTTCTTGGCTCCCTCGCAGCAGGGGATCTCCGCGATAAAGAATGTTGTCGTGATATTCCAGGAGAACCACACCTTCGATTGCTATTTCGGGACGTTTCCGGGCGCCAACGGCACTTCTGGGAAGAATATCTGCCTCTCCCAGTCCCCGGGCTCCTCGCAGTGCGTGAAGCCGTTCCACCTTTCAAACCTCGCCCCACCGGACATGCCCCACGGCTGGGACGCGGCTCACGCCGATTACGACGGGGGAAAGATGGATGCTTTTGTTTACACCGAACGCGGGAGTCAGACGATGGGGTACTACGACGGGACGGACCTCCCCCACTACTGGAATGCGGCCAGAAGCTACGTGCTCTGCGACAGATACTTCACCTCGGCGATGACACAGAGCGCGCCGAACCACCTATACCTCGTCGCCGGGACGTCTGGCGGTAACACCTCGAACAAACTGCCGCCGACCCTGACCTTCGAGCCGATTTTCAAGCAGCTCGATGTGAAACGGATCACCTGGAGAGTGTACGGATTCAGCAACTGGGTCAAGGAGTTCGAGTATGTGCAGAGTAATCCGGCCTTGAAGGCGAACTTCGCCAGCTCAGCGAGATTCGCGCAGGACCTTTCACAAGGCAACCTGCCGCAGATATCGTGGGTGATCGGGTCCCCAGGGGGATCCGAGCATGCCCCGGAAGACATCCAGTTGGGCGCGAACTCGGTCGCCAGCCTGGTCAACGGCCTCGGCGCATCGAAGTACTGG
>VBPQ01000205.1:0-1491 GCA_005877185.1 Nitrososphaerota archaeon | reverse complement strand
GCCAGAAGCCTCGAACCTTCGAGCCAATCTGACCGGGGTTAGAGGACCTTGCCCTGCGTATTGAAGACGGCAACTGGAGTCGCGTCAAACATTCCGACTCACTTCAGGGAGACCAGTCCTACTGGAAGGTCATCTGGCGATGGGGCGAACCATACAGCGACGTTGTCGCTGAGACTAATGGAACCATTCCGACCGTTACCTTTTCTTACTCCCCATCCTCAACACTTCAGAATTTCCAGACCCTGTGGTAGACTGCCAGAGTTCTCTAGGCTGGTTAACTTGTTGGCCGGTTGCATCTATCGCCAACTGCAGCTAATGTCCAGACAGAGGCGCACGAACTCCAAGTAGGCGCGACATTCTGACCAGTTACTTGGCAAAGTACCCAAGTGCCCGCAGTCTTCGCTCCTCACTCGAAAGTCTTTCGGAAAGAGACCTTGGTGTCCTTCTCGAGCCTGACTGCATCAAGTCGAGTTATATCTGCGAAGTGGGAACTCGACGGGTTCATCCAACTGACCCCGTTGAATCTCCCCTTCTTTCTCAGGAATTCGATTCTGGAGGAGCAGGTTGTCGAGTCTTACCACTACGAACGGACTTGACCATACCATACACCGCGATTACCATCCATGCGGAGTTCAGCGCAACCGAGGGCAGGGCGCCGTTGAAGTAGGAATTCAATCCTATGAGAAGCGCGCCGAAGAAATTCATCCACAGGTACGCCCATGAAGACGGGCCGAGTCTTCGGGTTTGAAGGAGGAGAAATGCGAGGAGAACGAGGGCGGTCCCGCTCCAACCCACAACCTCGATTATCCACGACGCCACGGTTCTGCCAGGCACTCGACGTAGTTATCGCTTTGCCGGAGGAGGTGGAGGCCCCGGCGTTCGAGATGGATGTGAATCTGCCTCAAAGAGCCGGTCTTAAGCTGCTAGCGTTTCTTTTTCGTTGATTTCGGCTTCAGCGTCTTTGCATAGGCATAACTTAATTCAAGATACTTGCTCAAGTCTCCAGTTCTCTTAAGAAGTGCGTCCGGAACTTTGGCGTATTCCTCCTGAATGCCACCGAACCAGACTTGGACAGATAAGTGAACACATCTCCATTCAGAGAAGTGCAGGGGATGGTGTCCCCCTTTCGTTCCAGGTTTGGATTGGTCTTGATGAGCTTGTCATATAGGTCCACCTTCTCGGCATAAGTGAGCTTCTTGACCGTCGTTGTGTTCATAAGAGAGTTCTGCATCATCGCATTTCGGAGGGAGTCGGACCCTCTTCATTAGGACTCACCAAAGGCGGGGAAGGTTCCGGGGCATCCTCTCGACTCTGCTGCACGGGCAGCCTTCCCACGACGTACTGAATAGAGTGCTCGATCACAGAGCCTATGAGAAGGAGTACTATGCCTGTCAGTCCGAAGAGTATCCAGAGGCGTGCCCCGACACCTTCGCTCAGTGTCTCAAGAATTACGCCCGCTGTAATCGTAGCTCTGGCGTTTCTAAACTGGAG
>VBPQ01000204.1 GCA_005877185.1 Nitrososphaerota archaeon | reverse complement strand
TGTGGTGGACGCGGTCGCAGTCGTTGTAGTCATAGTTGTGGCCGCCGTCGTCGCCGAGAAGACGTTATGGAGGTCTTGCTTAACGGAAGGGGCGGCGCCCTCTGATGGACCGACTCCAGACAACAGTGTGACTCCTGCCACGACGACCAACGACAGTAGCAACCCCCCTGCAATCCCGCTAGCGACAGGCCTCATCTTCGACACCTCATTGTCAATCTCACATCTCTTACATAATCCTAACCCTTAGAACGGTCGCTTTCTCCAAGCCCTCCAAGCCTCGTACCAGAAGACGATGACCCCTCCGACCGTTCCGACGACAGCATAGGGGTTTGCCGAGGCGCCGCTCTCGAGCATATACGCGACGGCTATCGTGGTGAAGAAGGCCGCATAGAACCCGAGCCGCGGCAGGGTTAGCCGCCCTATGCTCGCGAAGGCGCTGAGGATGCCGACATCGACCTTTCTGGCTATGAAGTACCTCCCGACGTTGTCCTGACTCACGACCCCGAGCCTTTCCAGCTTCTCCAGGTGGTGCAAGGCAATGCTTGGACTCGAGAAGCCGAGGTCCCTCTGTATCTCCCTTACGCCGGAGGAATCGACCCGCAGCAGGTGTGCGTAGACCTTCAGCGTCTTCCCTCTTAGCTCGTACTCGACTTTCTCCCGATCAGGCTCAGCTCGCTCATGGGTCATAGCCAGTTCGAGGCACCCGTACGCGACTAAAAGCTTTCAAGACCTCATTGGGCTAGGAGAGTACTTTCTAACACTCTTCCCGACTCGTTCTAACCCCTGAACCGCCCGTTCTAATGCTTAGACGTATATGGAGCCGAGCCCTAACTACAAGGGATGGCCGCGGTCGCAAGTAGGTCGCCGCATGCGATACGGGTTGAAGAAGGTGGACGGGTTTGAAGTTGCGGCTCGGAAAGGATAAACTCTTCAGAAGCGTCTTCGTAATCTTGCCAGCGTTGATAATCGTTGGCGGTATTATCGTTGGAATTGCTGGCATTGTTAGTATCCCGGGAGGCATTTACGCTGGGGCAACAGTTCCCGCCGGTAATTCAGGCATGCCGTTCACGGCAGCCCTTCACGCAGTTGGGAGCCTACAAGACACCATAGCAGGACAAAGCGCAGCCACTAGTTTCGGTCCGGCAAACGCCAACGTCATCCCACCTGCAACGATAGTGCTCTCGCCAAACTCTGGCCTAGTCCGTGCTACCACCTCGCCGAATGTCAAGGCTGCCTCTCCCTCCCAATCATCTGGCCAGAGTGGCAGTATCGAGTTCTTTAGCAACCTTACTCTGCAAGTCTCATCTCCTCAGTCGGCGCTCACCAAGGCTGCAGGAATTGCGTACTCGATCGGAGGCTACGTCGCCTTCTCTTCATCAACCAACAACAGTGCAACCGCGGTCCTGCGCGTTCCCGCCTCGGAGTATCAGAACGCGTTAACTCAAGTTGAGGCAATCGGGAACATGACGAACTTCTTCTCCACATCGAACGATGTGACAATCAAGTACACAGACATGAACGCGACCCTGCAGTCACTCCTTACGGAGCGTGATGCGTTTGTGAGGCTACTGAATCAGTCGACCAGGCTGAATACGACGATTGCGATCGAGGGATACCTGCAGGGCGTCGACGCGCAGATAAACTCCGTTCAGAGCGAGATACTGCAGACGAGGAGGCTGATAGACTACGCGACGATCACAACGACCTTTACAAGGGGGGTGGTGATGCCCCAGCTCAGCCTCAAGGTAGTCGCCTCGCCGCTTAACGGGCCGACACCCCTCAGCGTAACCTTCAGGGCTTTCGTGAAGGGGGGCGTCCCGGGATACATCGTAAACTACAACTTCGGCGACCAGACGGCCGCCCAAGGAGAAGCGCTGATTCACACCTACACGAAGGCGGGTGACTACAACACGACGATAAGCGTGACAGACTCGTCGGGGAACGTCAAGACGTCGTGGGTGATGATTCACGCGTCAGGAGCCCCGGTCGGGTTCGACCTCGCGGGATTCACGGGCATAGCTGCGAACCTCTTCTTCAGCGTCATCCAAGGAATTGTGGAAGTAGCGATTGTAGTGATTCCGATAACCTTGGTCGCAGCCCTGACCTTCATCGTCATCGCCCCTATCCGAAACAGGCTACGCTCCATTTCGAGGGCGAGTAACGGAAAGGCCGCCTAGTGCCTTCCCCAGTAGACGTCGGCACTCGCCCCGTGTTCGACGAGAGGCCTGCTCGAGTGCTTGCGCTTGACCCCGCAGCGTCTTAGGTGCCTCCCCCACTTTTGAGGGCTGATCAACTTCCCGCATTTCGG
>VBPQ01000202.1:2539-2959 GCA_005877185.1 Nitrososphaerota archaeon | reverse complement strand
TCCCGTTCAGTAGCACGTTGCTTTCGTGGAAGCCGGTGATATCGTGGTCGATGTAGTAGTGATCGTACTTCGCAGCCTCGGGCTCCTCCGTAGCGTCGACTGTGATGTAGTCTGTGAGGATGAAGTCGACATTGTCCTGCGAGAACAGCAGTCGAACAGCCGCGCTCGCTTGCTGGGTGCTCTTGGCAGGGACATCGACATTGATGAACTTGTAACTCGGCGCTCCGTTCGGGAGAGAACCGAATATTGCGATCCAGTCGTCGAACGCCATCTTGCTCGATGCTATTCCGGAGAGGCCATCGCCCGCGAACAGGCCGGTCTCGGGGAACCCTGAACCAACAAGCAGCTGCTTCCCAACGTTGGGGCTCGTCTGCGAGCTGATTGTGTTAACTGTGGTCGTCTCGGTGACTGTCGTCGGTG
>VBPQ01000202.1:0-2534 GCA_005877185.1 Nitrososphaerota archaeon | reverse complement strand
AGCGACTACTGCACCACCGACGATGCCCTTTACAAAAGACCTGCGAGTGACGTCCCCGCCAGACATTCCGCCGCCAGACGCGTTTGTTAACGACTTCTCGGAAAAGTCATCTGCTTCAGTTGACGATTCGTCGCCAGCTGACCCCAATACCTCGAGGCCAACGGTACTTCTGATATAAAGCTATGGTGCATCTGCATCTCCTTCGACGCTTGGCATATTAGTCCGTCGCGAAACATTGGCTGCACAGGGCAGCCTTCGACTCGTAACGGTGAAATACGTCCAAAGAATTCGTGACCAGAGCACTCTTGGTTTGTGTCATGAGAATGATGGGTGACCCTTCCTGAACGCGTCCGCCCTAATACGAAGAAACTTGAGCGCGGCACGAGTCAGGACTGTCATCATAATAATCGCGGTTGCGGTGGTCGTCGGCCTTCTCTTTTCCACGCTGGTCATTGAGATTGGAGTTCGCCGCAGCACGGAGTTAGGGTCGGCGAGACTCGGCGCTGACATCCTCTTGCTGCCTTCGCCACTCCCCAACCTCATAATCTACATCCAGTGGAAGGACCCTGTCTTCATCGCGCCGACCAACACGACAGCGCACCTGGTATACCTCAGGCCGAGATACATCGACGACAACGGGACGCTCGACCGTGGCATATCGGCCATCCCCGGAGTCTCGGCCGTCTCCGCGCAGGTGTTCGTAGGCACTCTAAACAATTCCGGCCGTACCGTCGCTCTGGTCGGTTTCGACCCCAACACCGACTTTACTGTCCTCCCCTGGCTGAAGGCAGGCGGGCAGGGCGAGACGAGTCTGGGACCGAACATGGCAATCGTCGGCTCAGATACCGGCTTCGGGTCCAGAGATAACGTAAGCTGGGGCTCCTTGACCCTGAGGGTGACTGCGGTGCTCGAGCCTACCTCCTCCACGATGGACCGGACCATCTTTTTCCCCATCCAGACCGCGTACGGGCTCGTCCGCGGCGCCACTTTGTCCACGGGCCTCACGGGCTCGGGACAGAATTCGGTATCGGTGGGTTTCAAGGCGGGTCAGATTTCGGCTCTGCTGGTCAAGCTGCAAGACGGGGCCTCGGAAGACGAGGTCGGTAGACTGATATCTGGAACAATCAGCGATTACGTGGTGATATACGGGGCCATCGCCACCAAGCAGGTCAGTTTGGAAACGAGGGGAATCGCGACCTACGAGTTCTTCCTGTCCGGGCTGCTGGGCACGTCGGTCCTGATCCTTGTTGCCTCGCTCATGTCCATGAGCATCAACGAAAGAAAGCGGGAGTTCGGTCTCCTCCGGTCGCTGGGGGCGACAAAGCGTACAATCTCGAAAGTCGTGATGGCAGAGGTGGGCATCGTCTCTTTCCTCGGCAGCGTGCTGGGCCTCGTCGTGGGTGGACTCGTCCTGGTCGTCTCAGAGTTCTTCCTCAGCCAGGCGTACAGCGTGTCCTTCATTCAGCCGACGACGACAGACCTGATCGAATTTACACTGGGGTCGCTGGGCCTTGGAATGATCATGGGCACGCTGGCGGCATCGCTTCCTGCTTACAGGGCGAGCCGCATGGACCCCTACGAAGCGCTAACCAGGGGAGAGTAACAGTGAGTCGTTCAGGCGGGAAGAACAACAGGCGTCCGGGGACGGCGACGTTGATCAGGAGGGATATGCGGGGCAGGACCTTTCGGACGGTATCGTCGGGGACGGCCGTTGCTGTCTTGGTCGGAGCTCTCTTCCTGACGATGCTCCTTGTCGGTGGTGCCAACTACAGCATCGAACTCGCAAGGAATAGGCTGGGTTCGGACATCATCGTGCTACCGCAGGGCACCAACGTCTCCTCGCAGCCCTTCTACACGCTGTTCTACACCCCCAGCGGGAGCTACCTCCCCCAGGCAACTGTGGGTACCATCGGCGGCGTCCAGGGCGTGAAGGCGGTAACCCCCGAGACTTTCCTGGCGATGTTCGGTTTCGCAGGAGGAGACACCGGGGTGACGAGCTTCAATTACATCATCGCGATAGACCCTCAGAACAACTTTATGCTCAAGAGCTGGCTGCCGGCCAACATCACCCAGCCTCTCGCCAACAACGGGACGATTCTCGGAGCCTCGGTCCCGCCTTGGGATACGATACCGAACCACGGAGGTCGCTGCTACGGCACGACGATTATCCCCAGGTACAGGCTCGCCCCCACGGGCACCTTTCTCGACAACGTCGTCTTCATCTCCACGGACACCGCGATGGAGATGCTCACCTGGCAGGGGCTTCATCCGAATATAGGTGACCCCGATTTCATGGCACCGCTGAATTTCCGGCTGGGGCAGGCCAGCGCCGTCTTCGTAAAGCTGGATGACGGCGTAAACCCCGACCTGGAAGTGCAGAAGATTCTAACGGCGGACCCCAACGTCGAGGCTTTCACGTTCAGCGCGCTTGTCCACTCGGCCAATGTGCGCTTCGCCGGTCTACTCTACCAGTTCGGAATCTCGGGGACGCTGGTCTGGGTTGGCTCGGTCCTGCTGGTGAGCGCGATGACGAC
>VBPQ01000201.1 GCA_005877185.1 Nitrososphaerota archaeon | reverse complement strand
AGGGGTTCCAGCTGCTTTGCGCAAACTGCAATAGTTCAAGGGGAAAGCATGGCGAATGTATCCACAAGAAGACGCTTACAGCACCTCAAAAACCAATCCGAAGTCCTTAGAGCAATTTCAAACTACATGTCGGCGTTTTTCCCCCAGTCAGCATCCACGCGGACACCTCATCCCACAACCGAATCCTTGTCTCCGGATGCGTCCCACCACTGACAAAACGTCCTCATTTCCTTTGGAAACTTCAACTCTCTTCACTCTGAAGAGGCAGCGGTTTCTCTCCGGCTTTTTAACGTTGGGTCTTCTGAGCGGGGATAGAACAAGGAGGAAGAGGGAGATCAAGGGGGCCGGACGACTTCGTCAAGCGTATCACAGGCGTGGCTTTCAAACTTGTTACGTCGCTGTTTAAATATGGCTCATTCAAGTTCGCGACCCGGGATAACCATCATGGCGAATCGGCTCTTCGCGGTCGTAATGGTCGTCTACCTCATTCTCGACGTTCTCTTGACGCCGTTTGCGGGCATAGAGACACGCACGTTAGCGGAATTGACCCCCCAGACAGGTTACGCTACACTCGGCTTGCTTTTCATTGGCCTCATCCTGATCATAGCTTCCCTCGTTTCGGTTGGTATCGGACCGAGGCGCGCATCCATCCTTGCAATAGTGGGGGCACTCCTCTACTTTCCAGCCTTTCTCGCCGACTACACTGGACAGTTCTCGACCGCGACGGCATCAACAACAATCGCTTCACTCGAGATTGTACAGGCTCTGGTCGCGATAGTGACGATTATCTTGGCTCTTCAGTTTCGCAGACAGTCGGCCCGAAGCATGTGACGTCCTCCCGCGACCTCGGTCGTGGGCTTCCAGCATCATGAGCATCCTCAGATTCTGCTTTCGGTTATACAGACGGAAGCGGGATGCCGATTTCTTCATACGATTCAGAGGGCTAAACGCCTCATTCCATCAAAGAACCCCTATTCTGCGTTCATCCCACTGTTGAAATCGCGGGCTTCCTGCGACCTTCATGGGTAAAAAGAGGAATCAAGCAGGGTCGTATCGCTCCTCTCTGGATTTTCTTCTTAAGGAACCACAGCGCTATCTTTCCTGCCGCTATTGCCGAGGGAGAGGACGTTCTCGTCTGTTCGCACCCCGCGCTCGTCCACCACCACCCACACCAACTCATCACCAACCTCTACCCCCGTCCTCTTTCTGATTTTAGAGATTTGCTAGCTGTCGGTTCTCAACGAAGACAGGGGGCTTCGGAATGGAGAGCCGTACCATCAAGATGCTCGTGGAGGAAGCGACGTTCGATGCGTTCGATGTGACGGTTAAATAACATCTCAGTTCTGGTTGCGTTCGGCCATGGTAGCCCCAATTGTGATTACTATACTCGCCTACCTTCACATCATCTCTGCGATGGGATGGCTCGGCGGGGCGGCCCTCTTCGTTTCAGTAGTCGGACCTGGTCTCAGGTCGTTGAGCCTTACGGCTAGGCTCGAATTCCTTTCAAAGATTGGGCCCGGTGCCACCAGATTCTTCATCGGCAGTTCCACTGCCACAATCGTCTTCGGCCTCGCCCTGCTCTTTTCCTTCCCGGGTGCTTCCAGCGCGACCCTAACCACAGGACTCGCAGTCGGTTTGATTGCCTACCTAGACGCCATCCTCGTTGCAATTCCGAGCCTCAGAAAGGCAGACCATCTAGCCAAAGAGATGTTGGCGAGTGGACAAGCCGGCGGCCCTCCATCTCCGGAGCTCGCGAAAGCGCTCAAACGAGGAGGCATCGGCGTCGCGACGGTAGTGGTGCTCCTCGTCATCACGCTGATCTCCATGGTTACGGCAGGATTCCCGTTCTGAAAATCAACTAGGATTCGAGGACCTGGTTAGCAGGAGGTCCTCAGCGTGTCGGCGACGACTGTTCCCTGCGCAGCCGCAAGGAAGTGGTCGAAGCACGCGGCTGTAGAGTCCTCGTTGAAGTAACGCTCGGTCGTCTGGCCGTTCGTGACAAGTTCGCTGCCGACCTTGTACACTGCTTTTGCGTGAACTGCGTCGGAGAAGGCACTCGTGAACTGCGTAACGCCGTTCACGAGAACGGCCGTCCCGCGGCTGAGAGATTGATCCACCGTCGCGGGCAAGATGAATTCGACGTTCTGTGTAACGTTCACGGGCACTATGAATGCCGAGGTTATGGCGAGGGGATAAGTGTCTGATGTCGAGATGGTCACCGTCTTGTCCGGGTATTCAACCCGCGTCACGGTTGTGATTCTCTCGTTGCCGTTCAAGTTTTCGCGACCGTTGAGGAGGTTAAGGACCTGCCTGTTCGTGAAGTTAAGGGTCTGCTCGATGGAGGTCACGATGGGCCCGGCCGCCCCCTCGACCTCGCCGCTAATCGCAACCGAGCGCGAGGCGGTCGTGGTGAAGAGGGCGCCTTGGTTATTCACATTCTCGTCCACCGTTTCGGAGGGTGTAGATGCTACGTCATGCGTAAGAAGCAGACCCCCGTGCACGCCCGCGTCTTCGAAGAGGAGTAGGTTGGCATCGACCAGCCAATAGCTGTAGTCGTTGAAGACGGAGAGCGCGATCGTGTGCTGGTTACCGTCTGACAGGATGCCTGCGAAGGGAGTCAGGTCGACAACGTAGCCCGGGATGTCAAGGGCATTGACGGCGGAGATCGGTCGCCACAAGTATGGGTTCCACTCTCCCGTGTTTATCACGGATACCTGTATCTCGCGAAAGGCCGTCCCGCCGAAGAGTCCGTTCGCAACTGCGTAGGGAGTGGGCTGGTTCGAGTACCAGGCCTCGTCACGGGAGTGAGGGGTGGCGTATATCTCGAGAGAAAGCCGAGCGAGATGCGCCGGGAGAGTAAAGGCGGAGGCGGCTCTCGCCGAGGGTGAGGTCAGCTGGAAGAAGGGAGCAGTCGTGGGAGTCGGCATCCTTGAAAGAGGAAGGACGGCGTCGGGGTGGGGGGCAGGTGGAAACTGGAGACTCGTCTCGTAGAAGGTCAAGGTGGCCGTCTCGTAGACCGTACTCGTGAAAACACTCGTCACGATGTTAGAGACGACAGCCGCGACGCTCTGAGGATCGGCGAAAAGAGAAGAGTATTCGCTCACGTCCTTTGCAACCTGCCACACAGGCCCGAAGGTGTGGGAGGGTTCGGCGGTACTGGTTCTGAATATCTCCACGCCGCCCAACCAGATCATGCCTATTCTGTCGAACTGCCTCCCCGCCGCGACCGTGAATGTAGCGTCCAAGACAACCTTTGACCAGGGAGGAGGACAGCCGGAGGGAGGCGAGAAAGTGCCCAGGAAGGGGGTGAAACCTCTTGGGCCACCGGTGGGTCCGAACGGCTGATTATCCAACAGTGTGACGGTGCAGGATGCGGTCGTGGGCCGGCTTACCGGGGGGGCTGCCGCGACTGGGTTCTGGCTGCCGGGATTCGCGAAGACGACGGGAGCGGAGCTGGCTGAAAGCATGAGCAGAAGTATCAATCCGGCTGATGCGGCGGCCTTCATCCCTGATAGGAAAATCGTGAGGCGAGATATAAACAGTCTCGGCAGACTCAGAGAGGGAGAGACTCCTCTCTTCGAGACCCGAAGGTAACACCGCGCTGAAACGCTTCGACATTGTGAACTTTCGTCAACTCCAGGGCGGCCTGACCGTTGACCGGCAAAGATTTTTTCACGCCGTTGAGAAAGCCCCGAACCCGAATCAATCTTTATTACTACTTCGAATCGATAGCCGATGAAAGGCGAATTAGGGCTTGTTTCTTGCGAAGTCGGCAACTGCATCGGAGTGGAAGGCCGTCTCCTCCGCGATCAAGACGCTCGTTGAAGAGGCCACCTTCGATGCGACCAATGAAGGCTTGACTTTCCGAGCGATGGACCCCTCGCATGTGGCGCTCGTCGACCTTCTTTGGCCTAGCGTCGCCTTCGAAAGCTATCAATGCGAGAAGCCCTTCAAGTTCAGTG
>VBPQ01000203.1 GCA_005877185.1 Nitrososphaerota archaeon | reverse complement strand
AGAGGAGCTCACCGGCTGCTACCTCTCCGTCTACGGGAGGAGCGTGGCGATGATCGGAGAACCGACGGAGATGAGGCTCGCTATGGAGGCGGTGAAGATGCTCGCCTCAGGCAGCCCCCATCGAACGGTGTACAACATGCTCCAGAAGGCCAGGACGAAGAGGAAGATGGAGCGGATTCTCCTCTGGGAGGAGCCCTCGCCAGAGAAGATGGCAGAGAAACTCAAGGAGCTCAGCGGTTGAAGGCGAGGTTGCGTAAGACATCTCGGTCATGCTTTCGCTGGTTGTAGAGGAAGAGCCGAGAACTCCGCCCGCGCCAGTCTAGCCACAAGACTCATATCCAGTGTAAACATAATTGTTTACGCGTCATGGCCACCACACAGGTGCAGGTCAGGATTCCGAGAGAGTTCGTGAAGGAGATCGACAAATGGATTTCCGAGGGCCGGTTCGCGAGCAGAAGCGAGGCCATAAAAACCATCGTCGCGCTCTATGACGAACGAGAACGCACTCGTAAGTTCTACAAGAATTGCCGAAGTCTAGCTTGCCAACCTTGGCAATGGTTGATATAAATCGCGTCAGTAGATGGTGTGGATGGAGGCCGCGGAGGCAAGACAAGATGCTGATTAGTCACGAATTCCAGCCGCCAACTCTATCGGTCGGGGAGGTGAGAATCTGTGAGTAGCAGCACTACCTTCACGGAGATAAGTCCCTCCGAATTTTTTCTACCGTAACAGGGACCTAGCCGGCTTCACGAACCCCGCGAGAGCTCTCTATATGGCCTGCAGAGAGCTTCTTGAGAATTCCTTCCCGTACGACGAGCCGATTCTGGTTCGTGCCGGGGGGAAGGTGACGGTAGTAAAGATCGGTGAGTTCGTCGAGAAGAGGCTATCGGGAATCGACGCTCTGGACAGACAATACACGCACCTTCAGGAGAGAGTGGAGGTGCTCACTCTTGACGATGACCTGAAACTGACATTCAGGAGGGTGGTGGGGATCTTCAGGCACAAGTCTCCCGAGAAGCTCTGGAAGATAACGCTGCAATCGGGAAGAGAGATTCGCACGACGTCCTCTCACAACGTCTTTGTCCTGACCGAGGACCTTAGGGTCGCCTGTAAAGAGACGAGGTTCCTAGTTCCCGGAGATAGAGTCCTCGTTCCTAACGGTTCGATAGAGACTTCCGGAGGCGTGACAGAGATTGACGTCCTGGAAGAGCTGATGAATCTGCCACCTCAGCAAACGGGAAGGATTGTCGTTCGCGGGTTGGCGGGGAGCTACCCGCCCAAGCTCACTCAATCACAACTGCTTCTCGCTACCGTGAACGGTGGGGCGGCAAGCTGGACCGAACTACGCACAAACGCTTCCGAGCTCGGGATGAAGAGTCCTCAGGATGTCATCTACACCCTGCGGAGAGGAGGTTTTCTCCGCAACGTAAGAAGGGGTATGTACCAGGTCAATCGTTCAAAGAAACCACACGCACGGTACGGGGTGCCAAAGGACTGGGCTCATTGTGACGCCGTTCCCTTCAACTACTTTAGGTCGAGGCCTCCCCCCGACCTTGACGTTTCGAGCCTTCTATTCTCGGTGAAGCAAGGGAGGAGGGGTCTCCCCTCGAAGATTCCGGTCACGATAGAGTTGATGCGTATCCTCGGCTACTTCTCCAGCGAAGGCTCGATACACGCAGATTACAAGGTCACCTTCTCCTTCGGGGCCCATGAGCTCGACACTCACGTAAGGGACCTCGTCCACTGTCTCCGGCAAGCCTTCGGTGTCGAGCCCATGATCACTAGCGAACACGAGACTGCGGTCAACGTGGTAATTAATGACTCGATGCTCGCCTTCTTCTTCACGGAGATTCTAGGGACGGGCACCCGTTCAAGCAACAAGCGCGTCCCTTGGGTAGTTTTCAGTGCCGCGCGAGCGATGGCCAAGGAGTATCTCGACGCATACGTTCTGGGCGATGGTCACGTCCAACTGGCCAAGCGGAACAGGAAGATAACGCTCGCCACCTCGAGTCGCTCTCTCTTCACCGACCTCAGGTTTCTCCTGACCGTCCTCGGGAGGCAGTTCAGCGCCTCTTTCGTCTCGCCCAGGGAGAGAGAGGTGAAGGGGGTGAAGGCAAGGTTCAGGGGGTCGTACCTGATTTACATCCGGGAGGGACTGGCGCCCGAATCCTCGAGCGTCCCGATCGATCATTACAGAAAGGAGTTGGTCTCCTTGAAACCCAGACTCTCGAACCTTTACAGGAGCACCATTCAGAAAAAGTGGCTGAAAGACCACTTCCGGAGCGACGAGATGCCCCGCGAGCACAGAAACTTCGTGCTCTCCGACGCGGGCGCCCTCCGCGTAAAGAGCGTTCAGCAGGTCGACTCCGACTCGGAGTGGGTGTACGACCTCTCAGTCGAGGAGGTTGAGCGGTTCATCGGAGGGGACGGAATCGCTCTCCTTCACAACTCCATGGACGCGGCCGAGCTCTACGGCGTCCTCCCCGAAATATACGTCAGACTCATCTCGGAGAACTCTGCCGTCGATGCTCCCGACCCGAAGCCGTATCGGCTGAGCGTAGTGGACAACGGCCCCGGCGTCGAGCCCTCACAGGTCCCGAGCGCCTTCGGCAAGGTCTTCTACGGCTCGAAGTACGTCCTGAGGCAGTCGAGGGGGATGTTCGGGCTGGGAGGGACGATGGCAATCCTCTACGGTCAGATTACCACGAACAA
>VBPQ01000200.1 GCA_005877185.1 Nitrososphaerota archaeon | reverse complement strand
CTGTAAAGGGAGTGGAGACCGGCGCCGGAAGCCTTGGACGTCTGTACCAGGACGTCGCGGGAATAACCTCGCCTGGAAATCAGTATCAGATTAGTGGTTGGATTAAGACAAACAATGTTGTGGGGAACGTGGTCATCAGCCTGGAATATGTGGGAGTCGGCGGAGGGACTCCAGCCGACGGGCACGTCATGGAGATAGGGGGGGTAGGCGGGACACAAGATTGGACGTTCTTCCAGAGTGGCGTGTTCACTTTGCAGCCTATGCCGTCTGACGCGCAGGCGTTATGGTTCCTGCTCGGTTTTAACGCTGGTGTGGGGACAGCATGGTGGGACGATGTCTCGCTCGTATCAGCGACTACTACCACGACAGTTACGGCCACATCGACTCTGACTACGCCAACCACCACTACTGAAACGACGACACTGACCTCTTCGACAACCTCTCCGACTACGACAACTGAGACGGTCACGGTCACACTGACCCCCACAACGACGACAGCGACGAGCACCTCGACGGCTACTTCTACCGTCACAACGACCCAAACGGTGACGACGACTACGACAGCGAGCAGCGCAACCTCATCACTCTTACCAACTTCTGCCTCACTTGTCTGCCATCCAGACAACGTGCGAGTGGGCGGGAAGACTACGTGTACCGCAGTCGTTACCGGGAGCAGCCCCGCGACCGGGGGGACCGTCGTCTTCACGAGCAGCGGTCAGGGGGGGTTCGGACAGGTGAATTGCAAGAACGACGAAGATAATTCACTTAGATGTGCAGTGAAGTACTCGCCTGGTAAGACGGGTCCTCAAACGATTACCGCAACCTACCCAGGAGATCCAACTCATTCTGGGAGTAGCGCGACGTTCCAGCTGAACGTGCATGCCCATGAAGACAATTCAGTGACCGTCTTGATCCCCCGACCCACGCTGCCCCCCTTGCAGTCGGATTTCATCCTCTCCTTATTCGTCTACGGCACGCTCAAGAGGGGCCGCCTGTTCTTCACCTTCACGGGGTTAGTAGTTACCAGACCACAGAAACCGTCCGGCGAGGCGAAAAGCCCGAACCGCTTTCATCGGAAAGCGAACGGGTTGACTGGGAAATAAAACATGAAGAAGATGATGGCAGCACCTACCCAAAGGAGTAGCAGGCGCCTCTCAGTCCTCTCGCTCCCTCGGGCGAGGAAGGCGGTGACCAGCGGAATGCCCAGGGCCAGCCCCGGGTCCGTATTGATGAAGTAGAATGCGTACTCGACTCTATGGCTGACCAACGAGATATAGAAGAGAGGGAGGTACGTCGCCGCGATTAGGCAAGCCGCCAAGACGTCAGCCTCGCCGGCCTTCCTCTTGAGTAACTTCCAGCCTGTCACGGGGACAATCAGCCAGATTGAGTACCAGACCACTAGGTTCCCCATCCCCTGCCAGTCTATCGGGTGATACTGAATCTGGCTCGTAACAGTCCCGTTTGGTAGGGATGTCTTGACGGTGACCGTGCTGACGAAATATTGCAGAGGCCCTACGTTGAGCGGGAGAATCCAGCTCCATGGATAGCAGTTCCAGGCGTTCACCTGTCCGCAGCCCACCAGAGAAGACTGATACGTGAAGTAATATTGGAGGTTCTGTAATGGGTTTGTGACGTAGCCGGAGTGCGTCGTGGTCGTCAGTGTGGTCGTCGTAGTCGAGTTCGCCACAGGGTTGATGACCACTTCAGGTGTAAGGACGACGGTCGAGCTCGTGTAGGGGAGATAAGCCGAATCGTATGTCCAGAGCGGTATCCCGACCACGAGAACGACAATCGCGACGAAACGAAGAACGCTCTTCCAACTTCGCAGATTGAAGGACCTCGACCGTCTACTCGCCCACAGATGGTAAAGCCCCAAGGCCAGGAGAAAGAATACTCCCGTCTCCTTGCTCAGGATTGAGAGGCCGAAGGCGAGGGCAGAGAGGTACTGGCGCCCCTTGAAGTATGCCAGGAAGCCGAGGAGCCCAAAGAGAATCGGAGGGCCGTCCAGCAGAAGGAGAGACGTGTGTACGAAGAAGACACTCTCAAAGCCGAGCATCGAAGCTGCGAAGAGCGCATTCTCTTTCGAAAAGAAAATCTTCGCGAGCTCGTACATTACCCACACCGAGACAACACCGATCAGGGCGTAGAAGATTCTCCATCCGAAGAAATTATCCCCAAAAATACTAATTCCGAGCGCACCCCACACCTTGCCGAAGAAGGGGTGCTCCAAATTCGAGGCTACACCGTGAAGGATGTCTTGGGCGGCGGGAACATAGAACGCCTCATCGAAGACCCTTCCTCCCCCATTCGAGGTATCGCTCGGGAATGAAAGGGCGAAGAGGTGGAGAGCGAAGAGGATCAATAACAAATGCGTTATATTGATTTCCGCAGCAGCACGCTTGAGATAGCCTAGCACAGCCTTGGCCGGCTCGAGCTTCACGGGCTCCTGCAAACTCGGGTCTTGTTGAGGGCGGTGCATATAAGCTTCCTAGCGAATTTCGAGAGTACCGAAGCGAATTGGTGTGCGGTGGAATTCTACCTCCCCGATACGTGAGCGGGTCGAACCTCTGTTTCCGACGAGGCGAAACGAGTCGAACCGTTAGCGAGGTCTTCTGCTCTTGGGAGAGAGTTGGCTGTCTATCCACTCGAGTTGGCTCTCGAGCAGGATTCGCAACTGCTTGAGGGAGGACTCACGCTCAGCGGGTGAGATCCCCGGGAGCTTCTGCTGGAGAATCTCGAAGGTGTCGCGGTGTCGCCTGACAAACAGCTGGGCGAAGACGTTGGCGGGCAGAAGGTCCGCAAACATCCGGATCATCGCCCGCTCCCTCCTCACGGCGCTCAGAAGGCCCTGCTGCATCTCCTCCAGGGCCTTCTTTCCTTTCTCGGTTAATGCGTAGGCTACGCTTCCCTCCCTCCCGGCGGAATCCAACGGCCTCACGAGCGATTCGCTCTTCATCCCTCTCAGCAATGGATAGACCGTTCCCGGTCCCGGTCGCCAGGCCCCGTCAGTCGTCTCCTCGATCGCTCGCATGATCGAGTAACCCGCCTCCGGGCTCCGAGAGAGGAGAGACAGGACGTAGAATCGGAGGAAACCCCTGGGGACAGTCTGTGGATCCATCCATCTCCTGTGGGAAAGCACCATTTCTCTCGAGTCTCGATGGTTCGGCTATTTAAGCACATGCTATGCGATATATGTATCGATTTCGTATTCGATATCGTATTCGATACTCTTATTAAGCCTCTCTGCTTGGCAGGTCGTGGACGGC
>VBPQ01000199.1 GCA_005877185.1 Nitrososphaerota archaeon | reverse complement strand
GAGCCAGGAGACAGTCGTGGACGGAGACTTGACGGGGAGGGAGAACCTCAAGCTCCAGGGCAATCTTCAGCAGATGCGGGGGGCAGCCCTCGACGAGAGGGTCAACGAACTGTTGAAGCTCGTTGAACTCGAGGACGTGGCGGACAAGAGGGCGGCCTTCTACTCGGGAGGCATGAAGAAGAGGCTCGACCTAGCCTCCGCCCTCGTCCACAAGCCGAAGCTTCTCTTTCTGGACGAACCCACCACGGGGCTGGACCCTCAGTCCCGAGCCCGCATATGGGAGTACCTCGAAGGGCTCAACAGGGACGAGGGAATCACGGTCTTCCTGACGACTCAGTACATGGAGGAG
>VBPQ01000198.1:2275-7814 GCA_005877185.1 Nitrososphaerota archaeon | reverse complement strand
TTATGTAACGCCAGAGGATGTCGGCCTTGCCGTCGTCAAAGTCCCAAGGCGCGACGAGCACCAAGTCATTCTCCCTGATCCAGACGCGTCGCTTCATCTTCCCTCTAATTCTGCCGAGGCGCACCTTCCCGTCGACGCACTTCACGATGACGTGGTCGCTACCCTCGATCTTGATTACCCTTCCCAGTAGCTCCCCCTCCTGCGGGAGGACGAGCTCCTTGAGATTCGACTCGCTGAGCACCTTTCTCTTTCCCAATTTACCTGCGCCCTCCCCGATTTTCTTGCAATTATTCCATCACTCTTCGGCCGCGAACACGCAAGAATTGTCTTTGCGGTTCACTGGCAAGATTTTTTTGGCGCTTCTGATATATAAAATCTGTTCGCGGAGAGATAGTTGGAGAGGCTTCCTCGGTCCTTCTTTGAGAACTAAACACCGTCTGTCGCCAAGGGGCTCCTCGGCCAGCTGCTTGTCAGAAGAATCGGAAGGCATCTCCTCTCCGGCATATTGGTCGAAATCGAGGCCTACCGGGGGCGGGACGACCCGGCGAGCCATGCGTACAGGGGCGAGACGTCGTGAAACAGGGTGATGTTCGGCGAAGCTTGGGACCCTTATACTCGAATCTGACCTGCGAATTTGAGGCGCGGCTTCGTTCGGGACACGAACTTATTCCCTATGATGAAGAATCGCCACGGTCGTCGATAAGCGGTCTTTACACCAATTCTTCCAGAAGTACCAACGCGAAATGGTTTCGTGGGAGGAGATGTGCGAATGTACAGTGCTCCTCCGCTAGTCAAGTCGGTGCCATTCAGTTCCGTGGTGATGCTCATTGCACTTGTCAGCTTACCTGGACCATTAGAGATGTTTTCCAAAGGGCTTGCCGAAGAAAGAGAGCGATTGCGAAGCATGAGTTCCAAGCCTCCTAAAGGCTCGATGGCACGAATTAGTACTGCGCCTGCAGTCCCAAGCATTTCGGTGGTTGCGTTTAGACAATAGTGAAATCCGTACACATAATACACATACGCAAGGCCACCGTGGTCGAACATGACTCTGTTCCTTGGCGTGGAACCTCGGTAGGCATGGCTCGCAGGGTCGTCTTTGCCGCGATAAGCTTCGGTCTCTACTATTCTTCCTGTCATGATTCCCTCTTTCGTTCTCCGAACTATCAGTTTGCCAAGTAGTTCGCAGGCGGTCAAAAGCGTATTCCTCTCATAGAAAGCTCTAGACAGGGGTCTGTCTTTCATCAATTCCGCAGTTTGGCGTCCAATTCTAATATGTAACGCCTGCCCACCTCAGTAATCTGATAAATCGCGGGAGCAGTTACGCTTCTTTGGTCTCTTGTTGCAAGAGAGGCCGCAGTCAACGAACGAAGCACTCTCTGCAAATGCCCATAGCTCCTTGGAATCGATTGGCCGATCTCCCTGGTTGACCTTGGTTGTTCGGAAATTGAGAGAAGCACCTTTCTCTTGGTTCTCAACCCAGTCGAAACGTTCCGTTCGACTGCACTTCTTCTTAGCCTCTCCTTTCCGCTAGTTGAAGTGGCCAATAAGCGGTAGGTGCGCCGTGCTTGACTCATGGATGCGAGTCGGGTTTCAAGGATTCCGCGGCTTCTTGGCCAAGGCTGATTCGCGGAGAGAATGTTTCCGCGTCTCCTCCCCGCCAGAATTTCCATATTGATGGTTCGAGCGTATTCATTTCCACTAATCTCATCCCGCAGATACCCCGCGGTAACAACAGCCTGATTGCGCTTTACCCGGAGGAAGGGAATCATCCCTTCCAAGACACGTTGGATATCCGCATTCGAACTGACAATTAGCCTGCTGATGCTGCCTTTGTTCTCCGTGTACACCCTAGCGCGACTGACGCCTTTGACCTCAAGAAATGAACTCATTTCGTCCAGGACCGCTCGGTCTTTCTGGGTAAAACTAATGTTTAGATCGATGGAGTACGCGCGCACTTGTACCGAGATTGCGCCCTCGCCATCGAAGAAAGCTGCCACCCATTCCCATGACAGAGGTTCGGTCATCACCGTAATAAGAGGCCCTCACATATAACCACCTCCCCTGGATGCGGGGCTCCTCGCGTGACAAAGAAAGCCTCAGAAATCATAACTACTGCCCACGAAGATGGACGAAATGGGGTCGTCGGCTAGTCAGAGGGCATATCCGCCTTCTGAGCAAGTCTGGTCTAGGCTTCAAGCCTTGGGACTCGGCGAGAACGCTTGAGATCGCCGGTTCAAATCCGGCCGACCCCACCAATGATGATATGTGCGATTAATTCATAATCGAGTTGAATCTAGTGAAAAATTCTTGCTCTGAAACCGATACGTTTTGACTCGAACTTGATTTCGACTGATGCAATGTTAAATACTTTTGACAACAGACCTTCACAACAGTTGCAGGCAGCGCCCCGACGAGTTAAGACAATTTACAGCGTGATCGCCTCGCCGCAGAGACTCGAGATTCTTCGGATCCTCAACATAAAGGGTCCCCTCACATACAGCGCTCTCAAGACCCTCGCGGGCTTTAAGTCGAAGAAGGAGTCCGGAAAGTTCGCGTACCATCTCCGCAAACTCGTCAGGCAACTTCTCATCCAGCTGAACAGGCAGGAGAGGAAGTACACGGTGACGAACCTGGGGCGGCTCGTCCTGAATCTTACGCGGCAGATCGAGGAGCAGTCACTCGTCGAGAGCGGGAAGCTGTACGTCAGGACCTCTCACCAGACGATGGAGGAGTTTAACGCCAACAAAATCCTCCAGTCTCTCGTGAAGGAGGCGGGGATGCCCGTCGAGCTCGCCCAGAAGATCACCAGTGAGACCGAGTCGAGACTGTACAAGTTCCAGACGCAGTACCTCACGGCCCCTCTCATCAGGGAGATGGTCAATGCCCTCTTGGTCGAGCACAGCCTGGAGGAGTACAGGCACAAGCTCACGAGGCTCGGGATGCCCATCTACGACGTGACCCAACTTCTCAACAAGGTGGGCGACGACGGTGGGAACGTGGAGTCGCTCGTCCACATGACCGGTGGGGCCGTCTTCTCCGAGTACCTCCTCCTGGAGCAGCTCCCCAGGGACGTCGCGGACGCCCACCTAGCGGGTGACATCCACATCTCGAACGCCGGAGTCTGGGGTTTGATGCCCGATACTGTCTTCGTCGACCTCCTATCCGTCAGGGCTTCGGGCTTCAACCCGAAGGGGAGGCTCGCCTACGCGCCGATGCTCCCGACTCCGGAGAACGCGGAGAAGGCGCTCGGAATCATCTCAAACCTGTCGCTCTTGATGGACAGAGAAGTCTCCGTCGAGGTAACGTTCAGAAACTTCCTCCAGTATCTCGCCCCCTACTGCAGGTCGAGGACGAAGCGGGAACTCGAAGCGATGATCCTCCGATTCCTCGAGAGCGTGACGGGTGGGATGTCCACTCCTCAGCGAGGCACCGTGACGCTCGAGCTGAACCCGTTCAAGCACGACGAGGTCGGGAGGGACCTGATGGAGAAGACTCTTGATGCCACCCTGGGGACGTACAGGGATTTCGTCGAGGCCACTCCACGCCCGGAGGTGAGACTCCTCCTCGCCAAACCGAATAGAGTGGACGAGACGAAGACCCTAAAACAGGCGGCGGGGATACTCTTCAACGGCGGGCGGATTGCGTTCTTCTCCCCCGACCAGAGGAGGTCATTCGGGGGGGTGAACGCCGGAATCCTCTCACAGGAGTATCAGGCGGACAATATCAGCGTCCTGCACAATCTCAGCCTTAACTTACCGCGCCTCGCATACGACTCGAACCAGGACGAGACTTACTTCAGGGCGAAGCTCGCGATGCTGATCGGTGTAGCGGCTGACGCCCTAGGCACGAGGCGGAGGATGATCGAACGGGTCCTGAAGAAGAGCCTCCTTCCCACGCTGGCACTCGGTTCGGAGGCGGTGACGCCCGTGATGATGCCCCTGATCATGAACTTCGTGGGGCTGGAGGAGGCACTGACCGGCCTGATAAGGGACCCCGCGACGGGCTCGCGAGTGGCTCTCGCCGAGAAGATTGTGCAGACCGCATCTCAAATCGCGGACGAGAAGTCCGGGAAGAACGAAAGGCTGGGGGTGGCGATGCTAGAGGAGGACGGGGCTGGGAGGCTCGCGAGCCTGGACTCAGACAAGTACGGAAAGGCGAACATTCAGCAGCTGCTGAAGTCGGGGTACTCACAATCGCCGGCGATGGTTGCCGCCGACTTAGACAACCAGGCGAGGGTGGAGTACATCAACAAACTCTCGTCTGGACTGAGCGGGGGCGTCTCGGTTACGCTTGACGGCGAATCGGAGGACATCAGAAGCATCTACGACCTGATTGTGAATGCGGCGCCCAAGTTGCCCTACTTCAAGCTCGACAGGAAGATAGTGGTCTGCAGGAACTGCGGCGCCAAGCTGCCCCCTAGAGCGCAGAGGTGCACGAGATGCAAGTCGGTCGCGACGATGCAGTACTCGACGGCCAGCTGATATAGAAAATATTTGGAGCATCTTCACATGTCCCACGCCTCTGGTCAACAACGTTCGACACGTGAGCGTCTCATCTGCGCCCGATAACGTGTCAAAGTAGCGTTCTTGTCAACGTTCAGCTATGCGCGTCGTAAATATATGGGACGAAATACTTGGCTTGGTGTCTAGGACGATATCGTTATGACGACAGCTATTGAAGAACGAGGAGACGGTCCGAATCTCTCGGAACAGAAAAGGGCGCAGGTGGTCCTTCCACCCGAGACCCTCGCGGCCTTCGGTGGGGATGAGCTGCGGGCGAGAGTCTTCTACGAGAAGTACGCCCTGAGAGACGTGTCGGGCAGACAGATCGAGAGGACTCCGAGCCAGATGTGGCACAGGGTCGCCGCTGAGCTCGCCTCGGTTGAAAGGGAGGAGGGGTCCAGGAGGGAGTGGGCATCGAAGTTCTACTGGCTGCTTGAGGATTTCAGGTTCGTCCCCGGCGGCAGGATTCTCTTCGGAGCGGGACAGCCCAGGAACGCGACGCTTTTGAACTGCCTAGACGGTGACACGCAGGTTCTGGTCAGAGACTCGGTCGAATGGCATAGGCAAACCTTGGGGCATAACAACTCTTCAGTCGCCGAAACCGTCCAACTCGTTGCCTCTGTGGGTAAAGTTAGAGTCAGAGACATTGTCGGTAAGCCGGTGGAAATTCTAACTCTAGATGGCTGGAAGTCTGTCATCTTCGGATCTTATGGTAGGCAGCAGGTCTACAGGATTACGTTGAGGAATGGAGACGAGTTCATAGCAACTGCCAACCACGAGTGGCCGATTTTCTATCATACAAAACAGAGACCATCCAGGGTGACAACTCTCCGACTCAAGGGAAAGAGCCTCTTCATCGCCCTCCCGCCTAGGCCAGAAGCCAACCAAGACTATCGTGATGGCATCGTGCACGGCATAATATTTGGAGACGGCTCCAAGAACAGTGCTGCGACAACGTACGGCGTGTACCTGTTCGGAGGCCAACGTGATCTTGTAAGTTGCCTCAAAGAGTATGGTCATGTCGTCACGTACTCTGG
>VBPQ01000198.1:0-2270 GCA_005877185.1 Nitrososphaerota archaeon | reverse complement strand
TCATCTTCATACTGGTACGGCTTCATTTGTGGCCTAATCGCAACAGATGGCCACTGCTCTTCAAACGGTCAGGTTGGAATCGACCAGGCTGACTTGGATGACCTGGAGAGAATAAGAGAACAAATTGCAAGAGTCGGACTGTTTCCCAACAAGATCTTCAGATCGAGGGAGCTGAATCCCTTTAACGGACGACCGAGCCACCTTTATCGCCTTAACATTTCGAAGTTCTCACTCACTGAGGCAGACCTGCTTAGAGGTGACCACAAGGAGAGATTCTCCAAACGGAGGATAACCTCTAAGGTTGGGAATCACATCCGAGTGCGAGAAGTGACGCCGCTCAACGAAGAGAGAGAGGTGTACTGTTGCACAGAACGAGATACGCATACCTTCACAATAGGCAACGGTGTCCTCACCGGCAACTGCTACTTTTTCGGCATCCGGGAGGACTCCATAGAGGCCATCTTCGACTTCTGCAAAGAGGCGGCGAGGACCTACAGCTACGGAGGGGGGGTCGGGACCGACATCTCGGTCCTGAGGCCCAAGGGCTCCCCAGTGAATAATGCGGCGATCTTCAGCTCGGGGGCGGTTTCATTCATGGAGCTCCTGTCGACGACGACGGGGACGATAGGGCAGGCGGGAAGGAGGGGGGCCCAGATGATAACGATACGGGTCGACCACCCCGACGTCATCGACTTCATCAACGTTAAGAAAGACCTGAAGAAGGTCAACTACGCGAACATCTCCGTCAAGATCACGGACGCCTTCATGAGGGCTGTCGAGAGGGACGACGATTTCGAGCTGAAGTTCAAGAACGAGAAGGTGGAGCTCAACAGGAAGGTCAGGGCGAGGGAGATCTGGAAGCAGCTCGTCAAGGGGGCGTGGGAGTCGGACGAGCCGGGAGTCATCTTCTGGGACACGATAAAGAGGGAATCGACGACCGAGTACAACCAGATGGAGGTGGAGGGGGTCAATCCCTGTAGTGAACAAACACTTGAGAATTACGGCAACTGCTGCCTGGGCTCGGTGAACCTGAGCGCCTTCGTCCACGAGCCCTTCACAGACCACTCCAAAGTCGACTGGGACTCGCTGGTGCGCGCCACGCAGTACGCGGTCAGGTTCCTCGATAACGTCCTGGATTACAATGCGGATAGGCATCCGCTCCCGCAACAGAGGAAGGCCTCGCTCTGGAGCCGGAGGATCGGTGTGGGCATAACGGGGTTAGGGGACATGCTGATCAAGCTCGGCTTGAAGTACGACGAGGACGCCACGATAGAGTTCGTCGATAAACTCTTCGAGAAGGTGACGAATGTAATCTACGAATACTCCACGCAGCTGGCCAAGGAGAAGGGTTCGTTCCCGGCTTTCGAGGCGGAGAAACACCTCGCCCAGCCGTTCATCCAGAGGCTCGACCCGATTGTGAAGGAGAAGGTGAAGGAGGGGGTAAGAAACGCCGCGATAACGACGATCCCGCCGGTCGGCTCGGGGTCGATTCTCGCGGGCTGTTCGAGCGGGGTAGAGCCTGTCTTCGCTCTCTCCTACACGCGCAGGTCCAAGTCTCTCAGCGAGGGGGAGTTCAAGGTCTTCCATCCTCTCGTAAAGGAGTACATGAGCGCGACCCGCGTCTCCGACGTGAAGCAGCTGCCTAGTTACTTCGTGACGGCCCACCAGATCAAGCCGGAGATGAGGGTGAAGATGCAGGCGACGATTCAGAGGCACATAGACACCGCGATCTCGAGCACGGTCAACCTCCCGGAGAGCATTACACCGGAGGAGGTCGAGCGGATCTACTTCCTCGCCTGGCAGTTGGGCTGCAAGGGGATAACCGTCTACAGAGAAGGCAGCAGGGAGGGAATCCTGGAGACGGAGGAGGCGGGGAAGAAGAAAGAGGTGAAGAAGAAGAAGGAGCCGCTCCAGTTCGAGAAGCCCAAGGTGATGGCGGGAAGGACCCTCAAGCTAAGACTCCCGCAGGGCAGCCTCTACGTCACCGCCAACTCCGAAGGGGAAGCGATGGAAGAGGTCTTCGTGAACATAGGGAAGCTAGGGGGGGACGAGAAGGCCGATGCGGAGGCGATGGGCAGGCTGATAAGCCTCTACCTGCAACACGGGGGCGACATCCAGAACGTCATCCGGACGCTGAAGGGAATAAGGGGAAAGTACGTCTCTTGGGACGACGGAGTCCAGCTCCTCTCGATCCCCGACGCGACCGCAAAGGCTCTCGAGATGCTCGTCGCGAACGGGGCGACTGTCGAGCCGAGTCAACAGGCGGTGCA
>VBPQ01000197.1 GCA_005877185.1 Nitrososphaerota archaeon | reverse complement strand
TGAGAGACTGTGAGTCGCCCAGAAAGACGGCCAGAAGAAGACGAATATTCTGCTTACCATTGTACGTACCTCCGAGCCCGGCTGTGTTGCCCGACCAGACAACTACGCTGTCGTTCGAATAATCATTCATGATCGCATCGGGTTGCCTAGCTTCCATCTTCTGAAGATGTTGATTGAATATGTTCGCAGCAGTCAGAATCGCGACAGGCGTGGTGCTCACCGAAGTAGTCGTCGAGGTGGAACCTGACGTTTGAGAAGACCAGAATAACGCGCTCGCAGCGATGACGGCGACGGCGACGAGCAAGCCTGCAACCGCGCGCGCGGAAACTCCCTGCCGCATCTTGGATGAATGAATGCCCTATTGTAGAATTAAGTTTTCCGCATCTCCTCCCGACATGGGAGGGGTCCCTCCGGGACTTTGAGCCTCGAAGGTCCAAGTTCCACATGAATAATTATGCGCCGTTTGCCTGGCTGGGTCCCGAGTGTAGCTCCTCGCAGGTTTCTAATTCTTCCACGATCTCTGGATTCCCCTCTCTTCTGGAGGCTACGGAGGTTGACCTCAGCGACCAATGCTTCTGTGATTAAGTCGAGCGAGTCGATCTTTGCCTGCATTGCAGAGTCGGTTATCTTCAGTGGCTGGTCAGGGATTAGAATATTGTTTGTTGACGCAACGAAGTGCTCCCAGTTGATTCCTACATCGAGCAGGGTGTCTCCCAAATCCTCGTCGGTGAGATTGTCCGTCTGTGCCAAGTTAACCAAGTTTTGAAAAATTCTTGGTCTTTGACCTCCACAGGGAGCTCAACAGGCTCAAGAAGGGCAAACTATCTTGGATGTACGAGGTATCGAAGTGCGCCCCGCAGGAGGCGTTGAGAGACCTCGAGGCGGCTTTCAGTAACTTCTTTGGACACAGGGCGGGCTTTCCCAACTTCAAGAGCAGGTGCTTGAGAGTTCTCGGCGAGATCTCGAGGCAGCTACGGTACAAGACCCGGGATGCGCTAATGTCCCATGGCTTTGGCAACGGTGTACAAGACCTTCCCACGTCCTGTCCGAAATGACCAACTAAACCCCGAGGTAAGCCGTCCTCACGTATTCGTCCTTCAACAGGTCACCACCACCACCGGACCGCGTTATACGCCCGTTTTCGAGTATGTAGGCCGTCGAGCTCATCGATAGGGCCCTCCCCACGTCCTGCTCGACGACTATTACCGTGATGCCGGCCTGCCTTATGGAGGAGATGCCTTCAAAGATTCTCGAGACAATTAATGGGGCGAGACCCGCTGAAGGCTCATCGAGCATCAGGAGCTTGGGCCGTGACATCAGTGCCCTACCAATCGCAACCATCTGGGCTTCGCCGCCCGATAAGGTTCTAGCCCTCTGTCTGGACCTCTCCCTCAGTATGGGGAAGGTCTCGTAAACCCTCTCCACCTCTTCATCGTGGAACTTTCGAGCATGGGGAGGAAACGAGCCCATTCGCAGGTTCTCCTCGACGTTGAAATCCGGGAAGAGGTGTCGTCCCTCCGGCGCATATGCGATGCCTGCATCCACGACCTTGTCAGTTGGTAGGCCATCGATCCTCCTCCCATCGAAGAGAATCTCCCCAGGCCTAGGGGGTACGAGCCCCATTATGGTTTTGAGCAGGGTACTCTTTCCGGCACCGTTCGACCCTATGAACGTCGCGATCGACCCCGATTCCACGGTGAGAGAGATGTCCCAGAGCGCCTGAATCGCCCCGTAGAAGACGTTGACGTTTCTCATTTCAAGACTTGGCATAGTCCGCCCCCAGATAGACGGCCACGACGTCCTTGTTTGCCATGATTGTTTCGGGCGTTCCTTCAGCTAGCTTCAAACCCGCGTGCAGGACTATCACCCTCCTTGACACGCTCATGATAGCCTTCATCACGTGCTCGACTACAAGTACCGTTGCGCCTTCCCTACTCACCTTCCTAATCAGCTCGATGAACCTCCCTATCTCGACCGAATTTAGGCCGGCCATGGGCTCGTCGAGTAGCAGAAGCCTGGGAGCCGAAGCGAGCGCCCTCGCCACCTCTACCATCTTCCTTTGTTCTATCGGGAGCGTCTTCACGAATAGATTCCTCTTTGCATCAAGCTCAGTGAGCTTGAGCACGTGGTCGATCCTCCCGTAGACGTCGGAGTGCCTCGCACGGCCGAAGAGCGCCCCGACCCTGACATTCTCTTCAACCGTATAGTTCAGGAAGGGACGGACCAACTGAAATGTTCGGGAGATGCCGAGTCTGACGATTTCGTGGGGGGTTAGACCGACTATCTTCCGCCCATCGAGGAAGACCGTCCCCGCGGTAGGCTTCTGCACGCCCGTGATGATGTTGAACATGGTACTCTTTCCAGCCCCGTTGGCTCCAATCAGCCCCACGATTTCGCCCTGCTCGATCGAGAATGAAACTTCTCTCAAGGCCACGAGGCCGCCGAAGTCCATGGTCACTCCGCGTACCTCTAGTAGGGCCAAAGCTACACCACCGTTGCCAAGGCCGTGGACGTTTATCACATCATCGCCTTGGGCCCCTTGGGAGACCACACCTTCAGTCCTTCCTTCGCAGGACGAGCCTCGAAACCATCATATCCTCCGTCCTGCGGAGCTGTGTTCATGAGCAAGAAAAGGAAACGTGTCTCCGCAGAAACACCCTGGGAGGACGTTATGGGTTACTGTCGTGCGGTAAGATACGGCGACATGATCTCGGTGTCTGGGACCGCCGCGTCGGATAGGAATGGCAAGATAATCGGGAAAGGCGATGCATACGCTCAGATGGTCTATGCAATAAAGAAGATCGAGGCTGCTCTCCGTGGACTCGGAGGGTCCCTCGATGATGTCGTGAGGACAAGGATAT
>VBPQ01000055.1 GCA_005877185.1 Nitrososphaerota archaeon | reverse complement strand
GAATGGTCTAGTTTTCGGAATGCATCAGATTGCCAAACGAAGCCCTGACCTTGCCAAGGCGTGGGTTACGTCATGCATCACTATTCTGGTCGCACTTTTATTCGTTCTGAGTGGTGTTGAGAACGCATTTGCGGACCAGGTGACATCCACCATTCCATCCGGACCTGCAACCGATGCAGCGACCAACCCCATCACAAACTTGGTCTATGTCACCCACCACGGTTCTGGAACGGTTGACGTCGTCAACGGGTCCGACGACGCCGTCGTCAGCACCATCCAGCTGGAGCCCCTCGCATGGGGGGTGGCGGTCAATTCCGCGACCAATATCGTATACGTCACCCATTATGATGTGTACGCGACGTCGAACAGAAGGGGCAACCTCTCCGTGATCGATGGGTCGAGCGGAGCTGTCGCTGAGGTAACTGTGGGCATCGATCCGTTTGATGTAGCTGTTAATCCGAACACGAACATGGTCTACGTGAGTGATCCTCTGGCTGGCCAGGTCTTCGCGGTCAACGGGTCGACCGGCACCGTCGTGGCGAGCATTCCGGTGGGCGAAGTGTACGGAATCGCGGTCAACGTAGCTACAAACAGAATCTACGCGGTCTACTCTTGCTCCCTAGCCGTGATCGATGGCTCATCAAGCACCGTGATTAACACCTTTTCTGTGTCGTGCCCCCTTCCTTCGCATGACGTAGCGGTCAACCAGGTCAGCGGCATGATATACGTCGGTGCACGCTACACCATCGAGGTGTTCGACGGATATACCTACGCTAGAATCGCGAGCATCTCGCCGGGTTGCAACACCCCGTACACACTGGACATGAACTCGGCCACCGACGAAGTCTATGTGACCTGTATCAACAACAACCTGCTCTCTGTAATCGACGGCGCGACGAACGGCTTGGTCCAGACGATTGCACTGGACGCGTCCCCGCGAAACGTTGCTGCGAATCTTGCAAACAACGAGACGTACGTTGCCACCTCAAGTGGAGTCACGGTGGTGGCCTGAGACGAGCAGCTTACTCGAGCGTGTCGCTGACTGGCAATGGGCGACAGGCACCGCAGTTTGTCTTTCCGTTACCTCCGTCCCGAGCGCTTTATGCGAAGGCCCTGAGTGATGAATCGAGTCTCTTTGAAGGCAAACCATTCTCCTCAACTCGTAGATACCTTTCGCACGAGGTCGAAATCAGAGAACACCCACCTCGAAGGGGGGTCTCGGCGCTACCCGTCCATGCCTATCATTTCCGTCCCGGTCAGAACCGGTCTTCGCGGATGAGGTCTTCGTGGACGAGAATTCTGCCCATCTCGGCGGACCCGCTCGAGCGAGCTTCGACAATTCGTGCAAGAATCACTAGAGATTTTCTGTCAGATTGCGCGCACACCTAGATATTGAGTTCATCCCTTATGAAGGCGTTGTATCTTTTCCGGTCTCTTGGTTTCGATCTCTTGCCATGGTTGTTATTCTTCTTCTTGCCCGTTTTGGTCATCTTCCCAACGTCCTTCATTTTGATCCATCGCGTAGAGCGAGCAACAATAATTCCTGCAAAAACCAGTAAGAATTTTCTGTCTAAGTCTTAGCATACCCAGATAATCCCCCCTGGGATGCAAAACCGTTGACAAGGACGAGGCGAGCCTATCGCAGGCGTGCCAGTTTCCTATTTCCACCACTTGCGATTCTGCTACTGATGATGAGCGCGCTTGGACCAGCCATGAACAGTGCACACGCGGTAGGTACGATCAACCAGTTACAATCGGGTCTCGTCGCCTCTGATTCACTCACCACCGGAAACACAGCCGGCTGGACAATCGCGGGAAACGCCCCACAAGGGGGTTCATCTTCCAACGAAAACTCGAGCGGATTGTACCTCGGGGTGAAATCAAGCCTCAGCGGCACATGGGCCGGCTTCTTCGCGAAGTCAGCAAACACAAACGCGATGCTCTACCACGCAGTCTTGACGCTTCCCTACGCTACGATTCCAGATAACGTGTTAAACACAGGGCTCTACGTCCAGACCTCGAACCCTAACTTCATCGATTACGTCGCGTGCGCCGCCGTTGTGAGCCCCTCGGGCTACTACTGGACCGTCGTTCAGTCGTACGGTCCCGCGTTGGGAGCAGTCACGACTACCAATCTGTGGACGTCCGCAACGAACACGCTCCCGTTGACCCAGGACTGCACCATCGTAACGAACGGGAACAACTACCTCAAGGTCTACCTGGGTGGCAACGTCGTCTACCGGAGCAGCAGCCTGACTCTGAACATGCCATCACCATTCAACACGTACCTGGAGGTCCAGTCGGACTCCGCGAGCGCGATAAGGTCCGGGAAGTACGTTTACTATTACGCTGATTCTAGCGAGAACATGACGGTAAACAACGCGCCTCCGGGAGGGACCGTGAAGATAGTTGGATCTACCGGTAACCTTCTCGCGAGTGCTCCCGTCTCGTCCGCCGGCACCGCAGTCGTAGTAGTCGGGCAGTATCTTCTGCCGTTGACGGCGTCGGTACAAGCGTACGATTCTCTCAACAATCTGGTCGCATCCACCCCGAGCTCCGTCGCTCTCTGGGGGGGAGATGTGTACGCGGTAGCAACGGGTAGCCCCCCGCCGGTGGCCTCCGTCACCCAGACAGGGTCGGGCCTCGACCATTTCGATTCTCTAACCACTGGTGTCACGAGCTACTGGACCATCTACGGCAGTGCCCCAGCTGAGGGAGCACCATACGCATACAATGAAAACTCTACGGGACTACATCTGGGGGTGCAATCGAAAACTCCAATGACTTGGGCCGGCCTATTCGCGGAGTCGCCTAACACGACCGCGACCGCCTACCACACAGTCATCACACTTCCATACAGCACCGTCCCGGACAATAACTTCAACACGGGGATGTATATCCAAACCGCGGACCCCCGCTACATCAACTACGTCGCGTGCGCGGCTACCGTAGGCCAATCGGGATACCAGTGGGCGGTCGTTCAAGCATACGGAGTCCTCGTGGGAGCCGCTACGACCACTTTGCTGTGGGCAAGCCCGCTGAATAGCATGCCCCTAACCCAGGACTGCACCATCGTAACGAACGGGAACAACTACCTCAAGGTCTACATTGGGGGTAACCTCGTCTACCAGAGTAGCAGCCTGAATCTGCAAATGTCCTCACCATTCAACTCATACATTGAGGTCCAGTCGAACTCCGCGAGCGCGATGCGCTGGAGCACCTACGTCTACTACTATTCCACGTTCGGCGAGAACGTGACTGTGACGGGTGCCCCGGCCGGAGGATCGGTGAAGATAGTCGACTCCTCGAATAACGTCCTCGCGAGTGGTCCCGTTGCCTCGAGCGGGACAGCCACTGTACCCGTGGGCAAGTATCGGCTGCCACTGAGCGCATTCATCAAGGTCTACGACTCCACCGGTACCCTCGTCGCGTCCACCTCTAGCGCAGTCACAGTCTGGGGAGGCGACGTGTACAGCGACCCCGGAACCACCACCACCGGCAGCAGCGGTACATCACACCTCACTGTCCAAACCCAGAACACGGCTGGAACTCCCCTCACCGGTTACTGGGCGCAGCTGTACCAGAACGGCAAGACGGTGGCGACGGGATACACCCCCGCGACCTTCACCCTCAAAAACGGGCAGACCTACGTTGTCGAGGCCGACGGCTACAAATCGTGCGCCTTCGCATACTGGCTCGACACTGGGAGTACCAATAATCAGAGGACAATATCGATTACGAGCGACACTACCCTCACCGCGGTCCTGAAGTGTACCTAGCAAAAGTCCGACGCGACGACCAGCTAGGTGGTTGCTCGGCTCCCGTCCGCCGCCTCACCTGAGGCGAACGAATCGATCTTACATTCCTGCCCGTGCCGTTTCCAGTCGAAGACTGCGCCCGAGTTATCCAAATCATGGCTTCTGAGGAGCTCCTTGATCTTCGTCATGGTTGGTCCACTCTCAAGCAAGAAATCTGTCCAAGGTCTCCCCGTGACTCCTTCAAACATCTCCCTCGATTCCTCGTACCACTGGAAGCGAAGCAGCCCGGGCATCACGGCTCGGACTCCAGAATCTCGAAGCCTCAGGATCAGCCCCTCGATGTCAGTCAGGAGCAGCTGAGGAATTATCGGCGCCATCGATACCCATGTCTTTATGCCGCTCTTGCTGAGTTGCCTGAGGCACTCGATTCTTCGCTCCACGGGAACCACCCCAGGTTCGTATTGCCGGTCGGAGGCCGTCGATATCGAAACTCCCACCGTGATCCACTCGAACTTCTTCAGCAAGTCAAGGTCTCTTAGAACGATGGGCGAGCGGGTCAAGATGGAAACAGGGAACCCATGCTTCAGGAGAACCTCTAGGCAACTTCTGGTTACCTTGTACCTGGCCTCGACCGCTTGGTAGGGGTCAGTAGCGCTGGATAGGAAAACGATATTCTTCTCGGCATCCCTTAGCTCCCGGTCGAGGACCTCTGGAGCGTTCACCTTCACGTCGACGAACGTCCCCCATCCCCTCTCGTCGTGAATCAGGGAGGGGACATAGCAGTAGACGCACCCGTGGCTGCATCCTCTGTAGAAGTTGGCGGTGTATTCGGAGCCGCCCCTGTAGTCGAGGGCGTGCAACAGAGTCTTACATCTAACCTCTCTGATTTGTAACCTCGCCAACGATAACTAAGCTAGCGCTGGATAAAAGCCCATACGTGGTTTCAGACTCGAGCTTTCGGCGGGCGTAATCCTTCGTCTTTTGGCCTCCCTCCCGATGCCACCTCCCCCCGCGGTTCGAATTATCAGCTCGTCGCCAGGCTGGATGGTGGTGGAGTCCTTCGCCCGAAGCCTCTCCAACTTCCCGTTAGACCTCCTCACGAGATACTCCGACGGTTTCCCCGGCAACCCTCCCCTCAGCCCCCAGGGTCTCACCCTCGACCTCTCGCCAAGGACGTTAACGGATATCGGAGCTCTCGCCTTGAACGCCCTCTCGATTCCATCGCCTCCCCTCCAGGTTCCACTCCCGCCGGTCCCCTCGCGCAGGTGGTACGCCGTGAAGATAAGCGGATAGTAGTGCTCCATCACCTCGATCGGTGTGTTGAGCGTGTTCGTCATGTTCACCTGAACCCCGCTCACTCCATCGGAGCCCGGTCTTGCGCCTTGACCACCACCAATCGTTTCGTAGAATGCCCAACTCCTTGCAAGCTTGGGGTCCACTCCCCCCAGCATCAGGTTGTTCATGCTTCCGTGTGATGCCGCCGGAATCTTGCTCGGGAGAGCCACCGAGAGAGCCTTGTAGATCACGTCCACGATCCGCTGGCTTGTCTCGAGGTTCCCGGCCGCGACGGGCGCGGGCTTGAGTGGATTGACGACCGTCCCTTCAGGCGCTGTCACAGAGATGGTGCGGTCGAAGCCGTCATTCAGGGGGAGCTGGGGCGGGAGCAGAGTCTTGATTGCGAATGTGACCGCAGCCCTCGTCACACCGAGCACGGCGTTAATCGGGGATTGTACCTGCCGCTGAGTTCCCGCGAAGTCAACTTCGACTCCCCTAGAGGAGAGGGCCACGCTCACGCGGACGGGAAGCAGCTCGTCATCAAGCTCAAGGTAGTCTACAGCATGCCATCTCCCCTCCGGGAGCTTCGCGTACTCTCCCAGCGCTACCCTGTGAGTCTGGTCGAGTATCTCATCGCATATCGCCTTGAAGTTCTGGAGACCGATGGGGGCGGCCATCCCAAGCAGTCGCCTCTCTCCGAGCAGGTTCGCCGCGACTTGCGCCCTGAGGTCGCCGCGCGTAAGATCTGGTACCCTTGAATTCGCTTGAAGCAGGCCCAAGAGTCCAGGGTCGATTCTTCCCTGAGCCATCATTCTCAGGGGTGGAATGACGAGGCCCTCCTGGTAGAGTTCTGTCGCTCGTGGAGAGATGCTTGCGGGGACCATCCCACCGACGTCGACGTGATGCGCCTTGTTGGCGACGTATCCAAGAAGCTCGCCCTTGAGAAAGACTGGGCGTATCAGCACGATATCGTTGAGGTGGGTCCCCGCGATGTAAGGGTCGTTCACGACGTACATCTCACCTTCTGCGGGCTGAACGCCTTCCCTCCGCAGGTAGGCGAGGGTGTTCCTCAACCCGACAGGGAACGAGCCTATGTGTACAGGAATCTGCTCTGCCTGCCCCACCGTCCTCCCCTCCGGGTCGAGTATCGCACAGCTGTGGTCAGCCCTCTCCCTGATGTTCGGCGAGAAGGCAGACTTCCTCAGGGAGACTCCCATCTCCTCAGACACGTAAATGAGGCCGTGCTTGGCGACTTCGATCGTCGCGAGGTCTGTCTGCATCCTCATCAAACCCTCTCGATGACCAGGCATCGCAAGTGATTCTTCACGCATCCCCACCCTGGCGGGACGACCACCGTCGAGTCGTACTCCTCGACGATCGCCGGTCCTCGTATCGCTCTCCCATTCACGGGGAGGAGTTCGCGCGAGTAGACTCGAGTCTCGAACCATCTTTCGCCGAACTTGGCTCTTCTTCGGCCCTCCGGGGCCACGGGCATCTCTCCTTCGACCTCGCCCAGCCTGACCTTCTTCGTCGTCGCAGGCACAGTCGTCGCCAGCCTCAACGCGGTGACCTCGATCCTCTCGCCTTCGTGCGCGAAACCGTACACCTCGACGTGTCTCCCCTCGAAGGCTTTCGTGACAGCCGCTCGCTGGAACGGCCTCGTCACCACAATCTCGAGCTCGTACCCCTGACCGTAGTATCTGAGGTCGATGGTTCTACGGAAGGACGGTCTGCCCTCGATCCCTCTCTCGTGCAGCGACTCCGCAATTTCTCTCTCCATCCCTTCGAACCTGTCATCAATCTCGCCCTCCCCGACCTCTTCGAGAAGCCCGACCATCCCCCTGACCCTGTCGTACCTCATATCCGTCATCAGCATCCCGAGGGCGCTGAAGAGCCCGGGGAGGGGCGGGACGATCACCTTCGTTATCCCGATCGACTCGGCCACCTCCACCGCGTGCATCGGTCCTGCTCCGCCGAACGCGACTAGTGCGAAGTCGCGGGCGTCGAGTCCCCTCTCGAGAGTAACGATCTCGATCGCTTTGGCCATCTGAAAGTTCACGATCCTGAGCGAGGCGGCGGCCAGCTCCTCGGCCCCCATCCCCCCTGACCTCTTGCGCAGACGCTCGAAGGCCCTTGCTGCCTCCTCGGCGTTCAGACGCAGCCTTCCGCCCAGCAGGGTCGTCCCGATTCTGCCAAGAATCAGGTTCGCGTCGGTTATCGTCGGGGCTTCCCCACCCTTCCCGTAGCAGGCGGGGCCTGGGTCCGCTCCGGCGCTCATCGGGCCAACGGCCATCTCCCCCGCCTCGCCGACGGATACCATCGTCCCCCCTCCGGCGCTCACCTCCGCCAGGTCGATGCTCTGGGTCCGAACGGGGTATCCGCTCCCCTTAACGAGTCTCCCCCTGTTCACCCTCCCACCAACCTCGATCTCCGGAACGACGGCCGGCTCGAAGTTGAGAATCGCGCCTGCCTTCGCTGTCGTCCCTCCCATGTCGAAACTGATGACCTTAGCGAGTCGGAGGGATCTCGCAACTTCCGAGGCTGCGACCACCCCTGCCGCGGGTCCAGACTCGACCGCCAGGATGGGGCGTCTCCCGACTTCGGCGATATCGAGCAGTCCACCCGAAGAACCGAGAACGTACAACTCTGCCGAAATCCCAATTCTGCGCATCTTCTCTCCCGCAGAGCGCAGATAGCCGGAGACTGCCGGTGCCAAGACGGCGTTCACGACAGTGGTGCTCGCTCTCTCGTACTCTCTCTGTTCGGGGTTGACCTCAGAGGAGGCGTAGACCGGTCGATGAAGCACCCTCCCTAGAAGCGTTTCAGCAGCCCTCTCGTTCGAACCGTTGACGTAGCTGTTGAGGAAACAGATTGCAAC
The DNA here is from genome assembly GCA_005877185.1 of Nitrososphaerota archaeon. Lineage (GTDB taxonomy): Archaea > Thermoproteota > Nitrososphaeria > Nitrososphaerales > Gagatemarchaeaceae > TA-13. The sequence continues at coordinate 2,739 of VBPQ01000055.1, read as the reverse complement.
TGTCTCGGCTCCGGAGTTTCTCAGCCTCTCGGCGAGTTCCCGCAACCGAGTCTCGCTGACCTTGACCAAGACACCTCCATCCGAACCGATGCGTTCGTCCATCTCGAACCTCAGACTCGGGGGGACGAGCGTTCGAGGACGGCTGAAGCTGATGTTGTATAGTTCGGGCCTGTTCTGCCTCCCTATCTCGATGACGTCCCTGAATCCCTTGGTCGTTACCAGCGCGCACGCGGGGAGATCGATTCCGAGCTGACCGAGCAGGAGGTTGCTTCCGATTGTTCCGACGTGGACGAGACTCTCGATTCGTTCCGGGTCGACTCGCCCGGAGATGACTTCTTTCACGGCATCGACGAACCCCAACTCCGGGTTTCTCGGCGTGCTCCCGATCTTCAACGCGTAGAGCTCTCCCGTAGAATCATCGACCATCACGGCGTCGGTGAACGTCCCTCCCACGTCGACGGATAGCCTGACCAACCCCTAACGGTCTCGGGTGGGGCTGATGTCCGCATAAACCTAATACTTACAGCCACTCTCGATGCGGGAGTGCCGCAGACCTCCGACAGAAAGCTACAGAGGAAGTCCCTAAAGAAACTCATAGACGAGCTTTTTGGCATAGACCCGAGGATACGCTTCATCGCCGTCTATCACGGTCAGTACATCATAGCCGGTGGGATGCGGCCGGACATCGAGTCACACGACCCCGACGACGAGGCACGCGATATCGACCTGCAGCTCGAGAAGATCGGCGAGATACTCAGGACCTGGCAGCGCTGGTTCGGAAAACTCTACGCATTCACGCTGAGGTACGAGAGGGTCAACCTCGTCTTTCAACCACTGGGAGGGGAACGATTTCTGGTGATGAGCACCGAACCCCAGCTTGATCCCTCGGGTGTCATGATGAAGGTCGAGGCTCATTCGAGCTACAGGACGCTGACCGAGGAGATTCCGTAGCTCATCGAGAAGAGAGGTTTCCTCTTCCTCCTCTCATGAGTATCTTCACCCATACCCAGATACTCACGCCCGCGCCGACCACCCCCGCGATTGCCAGGGCGTATGGAAGCGTCTGGCTCTGCGCGTTCTCGAACTCGATGGAGAACGGTAGCTCCTGCCCGTCCTGGATCGTGAATTGGGCCTCCCGCGTTTCGTTGCCCAAATCGGCCGTGAGCCTGTAACTGCCGGCGGGGAGTAGGAAGGAGGCCGACCCGCCAGCGTCGGCGGTCATCGTGAGCGTATCGTTCTTCTGGTCGAAGACCTCGACGCGCGCTCCCAGCGCTGGTGAACCGTTCAGCCGAACGAGCAGGTCCAACCTTCCCGCTTGGACGTCGAGTTCCTGAATCGAGTAAGGCTGCACGACCTGAAGCGTCTGCGTCTCGAAGACCGCGTTGCCTATGGCGAGAGAGACGTTGAGGGGAAGAGGAAAATGGTTGGCCGTGAGGTATATGGTTCCGTTGACGACCTTCAGCTCTTCGATGCCCCGACCCGGGGCTACAACGATTCGAGCGGCTGTCATCCTTTCGCGCCAAGGCACCGCGACCACGTTTATGACCGCCGGCGCCACGGTCACTTGTTCCAGCGATAGCCCTTCGACCCCCGACGACCTGTACATAGTGTACACCGCGTGTGGCCAGTCGGCCGTCGACGCGCCCAGCGGCAGGTCGAAGGAGAAGGCCGACGATGTAACGTCCATCGTGGATGTACAGCCCTGCAACCACACCCAACCCGTGTTGTCAGCGATCAAGACGCTGGTTTCGGAGATCGTGTGGCCGGAGGAGCCTCCGAAGAAGGCTCTAAGCAAGAATCTACCTCTTCTCATGGGCGCGTCGGCTGTAATCGATGCGTTCTGAGTCGGATTCCCGGTCTGGGAGGAGGAGAGCAGGAGTGTCGCGGAGGTCGCGACCTTGACATCCCTCTCGACAAGCCCGCTCGAATTCAGGACCGTGTATGAGTAGAGGTGGTGGAGCTCAAACGAGAAGGTGGAGGAGCCGCTGAGCTTCCCCTGTAGAGTGACGGTCGCGTTGACCCCCGCCCTCCGGAGCAGCAGCTGACCAGTCCCGATCGCACTCGGAATTGGGATCTGGACCGCGTCTGGCATCTCCGCTCCAAGAACGCAGGCCTGGATGTCGTAGGCACCCCCGGCGTTTACCGTGTAGTTCAACAGCAAGTCTCCCCTGTTTGAGAAGCCGTGGCTTGTCAAGACAGGCGCAATGTTCTGATTCTGCTTAACGAACTGCACTGCAACGGTTCGGCTCGCGTTCGACGAAGAGAGCCGCAGGCTCCAGTTCCCGCTGATATCTGCCGCCTGAAAGGTGTGCAGCGGGGCGACAACACCTGGGTCGAGAGTGGTACTCGAGGAGAAGTTCGGGGAAGAGAGAGAGGCGAGAAGCGATGAACCCAGGTGGGACGTCGCCCACAGCGCGTCCCCTACGGTGTAGACAGGCAAACCCTGACTCGCTGGCGACAGAGTCGATGGGCTGAGACCCAACATCACCTTCGAGATATCGAGCTGTTGCGGTGCGACTTGAGCCTGCGTCCGGCCCGGGCAGACGAAAAGCATCGTTAGAAGGATTAGGAAGAGGGCGGCGGTCTTACCTCGCACGGGTGAACCACCAGATAGCGGTCACCGTTAGCAGTGTTGGGGCTGCGAAGAGGAGGAGTGTGTCTCTCGTGAAGGTGACGAGCCCAGCGGTCCAGGCGAGACTCGTCAGGGTACCCATGAACGCGAGGAGCAGGACGGATGAC
>VBPQ01000012.1 GCA_005877185.1 Nitrososphaerota archaeon | reverse complement strand
GAGGCTGCATACCATCAAAGATCCTGCTCTATCCCGCGGAGCTTGTCCGAACACTCGAGAAGGCGGGAGAGTTGGGCGTCGGAGCAGAGATCACAGAGATAGATTTCGGGAAGATCATGGACAGGATGAGGATGCTAATCTACGAGGAGATAAACGCGATACGCAGGGGACTCTCCAGTTCGGAGAACATAGACTACTATCAGTCGGTTGCCGAATTCGTCTCCCCCTACACTCTGAAGGTGGGAGGCGACACGATAACTTCGAAGATGATCTTTCTCTGCATCGGGTCGAAGACCATGATACCAGCGATAAAGGGACTGGAGGAGACCGGCTACCTCACGAGCGATACGGTCCTGAAGTTGACGGCTCTGCCAAAGAGCATCGCGATCGTGGGGGGAGGATACATCGCAGCCGAGTACGGCCACTTCTTTTCCAGCATGGGGTCGCGGGTTACGATACTGGGGAGGAATGAGCGGTTCCTCCCGGAAGAGGAGCCTGAAGTTTCCGCTCTGGCAAGGAGAGAGCTGGGGAGACACATGGAGATCCTGACCGATCATGAGGTGGAGGAGGTGGAGAAGACCTCGAGCGGTCATAAGCGCCTGACCGCCCGCGATAGAAAGAGTAGCAGAAGGAGGCAGGTGGAAGCCGACGAAATCCTGGTCGCGGCGGGGAGAGGCCCCATTACAGAGATCCTGCATCCCGAAAAAGCCAAGATAAGCGTCACCAAAGAAGGTTGGATCGCGGTCAACGAATACCTCGAGACTTCGCTTCCCAACGTCTGGGCCTTTGGCGACGCAGACGGGAGATACCTCTTCAAGCACGTAGCGAACTACGAATCCGAGGTCATCTACTACAACGCGGTCCTGAAGCAAAGGGTCAAGGTGGACTACCACGCTATACCTCATGCTGTCTTCACCTATCCAGAGGTTGCGAGCGTGGGACTAAAAGAGAAGGATGCGGTTCAGCAGTACGGGGACAAGGTCCGAATCGGCTTCTACAAGTATGAAGACACGGCGAAAGGGGAGGCGATGAACGTCAAAGACTATTTTGTCAAGGTGATCATCGATGGCTCCACTCGGCGAATACTAGGTGCGCACATCATCGGACCCTACGCTTCAATCCTGATACACGAAATCGTAAATGTGATGTACACCCCCGATAGAAGCTCGGACACAATCAACGAGGCGATTCACATCCATCCCGCGCTGAGCGAAGTGGTTCAGAGGGCGTTCGGGGCGCTCATGCCGGTGGAGCACTACCATCGCCACGTGCTTCAGGAGACGCCGGAGGAATCGGCGTATCAGGCGGTGCCATTGGAGAAGACGGAGAAGAGGCAAGGGAAGAGGATTGTCGAGAGGCAAGGGAAGAGAATTGTCGTAAACGGCGGTTCGGCAAATTAGCGGAGCAGGCAGAACACGCGACGAGCGGTGTTATTTCTGGTGAAGTGGATAAATTGACTTCGACTCGGCCCCGGGGAGAGACGGGGACGTAGAAGGTAAGCAGACTCAGAATCCTGATGACTCTTCCCGTTACCTCCTTCCAAAATCGCTCTCTAGCACCGGCTGAATCCCAATCTATGAATACATGGAGTAAGATACATCTTACGAAGTGAGACTGTGAGCATAGAGTTCACGAGGCTTTCGGACAAGGGACAGATAGTAGTGCCCAGCGAGATAAGGAAGAGAATGAAACTCGGCGAAGGGACACGCTTTGTCATACTTGGATTGGGTGATACCATAATACTGAGAAAAATCGAGTTCTCGCAGGAGAGGATAAGGCTGAAGCAGCTGCTGGCCAAGTCAAGAGAGAAGGCGAATAAGATAGGATTCACTCAGCAGGAAGTCGAGAGGCTGATAGAGTCATCGAGAAAGGCTACTGATTGAAGATTGTACTCGACACTAACGTTCTCGTTTCGGCCTTTATCTCTAGACAAGGACAGCCGGCAGCCGTCCTAGTCTGGCAATCACTTTTCCCCAAATCGAACTCATCTTCTCTGGACCAATTCTCGACGAGTTCAAGGACGTCATCTCGAGGAGAGAGGTCAGGGGAAGGTTTGATTATTCCACGAAACGAATCGACCAATTCGTCACGACGATTCGGGACGCCTCTACGGTCGTAGAGACAAAGTCAGATTTCAAGGAGGTAAGAGAAGATCCGAAGGACGATATCATCCTTAATACCGCAGCGGACGGCGAGGCCGAGTTTCTAGTTTCTGGTGACAGGCACCTTCAGAGAGTGGAACGTTTCAAGAAGGTGCGGATAGTCAGTCCCCGGACAATGCTGGGAATCATTAGTGACAGATTCGAAGAGCTAGTGATCTCGAAGGATTTGGAGTAATCGTGGACAAATACGAGATTTACATATCAGTTGATGTAGAAACTTCAGGACCGATTCCAGGTGAATACAGCTTGCTCTCGCTTGGCGCCTGCGTTGTCGGTGAGACATCGAAGACATTCTACAGAGAAATCAAGCCCATTACTGACGCATTCATCCCAAAGGCGCTTGAGGTCACTGGCTTGTCATTACAAAAACTAAGCGAGACTGGAGCCGAACCGGCAGCTGCGTTGCGTGCCTTTGAGGGTTGGCTGAGTTCTGTCTCTAGTGGAAAGAGGTCTATCTTTGTGGCTTTCAACGCAACTTTCGACTGGATGTTCGTCGCATACTATTTCCACAGGTTCTTGGGCCACAACCCGTTCGGAGTAAGTGGCTTGGACATCAAGGCATACTACATGGGCAAGCTAGGCACAACCTGGGGCGAGACTGCCAGAAGAAGCTTGACAAGAAAGTCCTTCGAGTCGGGCGAAAGCATACTCACAACGCCTTGGATGACGCCATTGAGCAGGCAGAAATCTTCCGAAAAATTCTGGAGATTAAGAAGCCCGAATACATTCAGAAACTGAAGAAGATACAGAAAGAGCCCATAGTCAGAGTCGGAACCACCGAGGACCTTAGGAAGAGATACGGATTGAAGTGAGGTAGAACCCAAAGGGTGAAGCCTGGCGGAGCCGGCTGATAGATACAGAATGGTCGCTGCACGCAACAATTCAGCACCTGTTCCTTCCTCGTGAGGTCTCCTCATCTGATTAGTTTTGCTGAGTTGAGGATGAAGACGAGTTCGGAGGTAACGTGTATCCCTGCGGCAAGCAAGGGATTCAATAGACCGAGGAAGGCAAGAGTCATGCCTATCCCGTCCACAGTCGCCGTCCCATAGAAGTTCTCCATTATGGCCCGATACGCCTTTCTGCTCAGCCTCGCCACATCCGCGATCTTCTGAAGGTCGTTGGTCATGAGCACGATGTCAGCTTCTTCTATCGCAACGTCCGTCCCCCCGCCCATCCCTATCCCGACGTTCGCACGGGCGAGTGCGGGAGCGTCATTGATGCCGTCTCCGACCATCGCCACTCTGTGGCCTTCAGCTACGAGCTTCTCCACGATGGAGACCTTGTCCTCGGGGAGCAGATCGGCGTAGACCTCGTCGATCCCGACCTCCCTTGCGACGTCCTGCGCAACCTCTTTGTTGTCCCCTGTCAGCATGACTGTCCGTATCCCCATCTTCTTCAGCTCTTCGAGCGCTCTTCTGCTCTCTCCTCGCACCCTGTCAGCGATAGATATCGTTCCGCATATCTTGCCATGGTAGGCGACCAGCACCGTGGACCTTCCCTTGGAGCCACCCGACAGCGCTTGCTCTTCCCTGCCCCTTGGGAACTGGACTTTCTTCTCTGCCATCAGAATGTCGTTTCCTACGATTATCTGCCCTCCGTTGAACTGGCAAACAATACCTTTTCCGGCGATATAGCTCGATGAGGCGGATGAGACCTCCTCAGAGAGCTTGATCCCTGACTCGGTGGCCTTCCCCAAGATTGCCCGCGCCAGGGGATGGTTGGAGTATCTCTCCGCAATCGCCGCGTATTCCAGCACCTCCTGTTCGCCGAAGCCGTCGAAGCCGACTATGTCTGTGACTACGGGATCGCCGAAGGTAAGCGTGCCCGTCTTATCTATCACGACCGTATCGACCCTGCTCATCTCTTCGAGGTAAGCTCCACCCTTCACGATCGTCCCTCTCTTCGCAGCCTTCCCCATTATTGCCACAATCGCGAGAGGCGTTCCGGCGGCGACTCCGCAGGCGCCTGCGACCACGACCACGGAAAGGGTCGAGATTACGTCTCTGGTCACCAGAAAGGTGAAGGCCGCGAAGCCAATGGCGAATTCAATCAGCCAGCTAGCGAGCCTGTCGGATAACTTCTGTATTGGCGCCTTTCTGTTCTCAGCATCCTCAACCAGTTTTATGATCTTCCCGAAGACCGTCTCAGTCCCGACCTTCTCGGTACGCACCTCGATCAGCCCGGATTCGTTTACGCTTCCGGCGTAGACTCTGTCGCCGGCGCTCTTCTCGAGCCTCGCCGACTCGCCGGTTATGGAAGATTGGTTCACGAAAGCGGACCCGACGACGATCGTCCCATCCACCGGCACCCGCTCGCCGTCCCTAACGATTACTACGTCGTTCTGCACCAACGATTTCGGGTCGACTTGGACTTCTTCTCCCTCCCTTCTGACGAGAGCCAGCTTGGGAGCCGACCTTTCGAGCAGCGAGATGGTCTGCTTTCCCTTGTCGACCGCATAGGTCTCGATGTACTCTGAGAGCAGCACGAAGAAGGTGATCACCGCCGAGACGGTGAACTGCCTCACGATCAGCGACGCGAAGATGGCCACCGCCATCGAGACCTCCATATTGACGTGGCCGTGCCGGAGCGCGCGGAGAGTTTCCTTGTAGACGGGGTAGCCGCCGAGCAGGGTCGCCGCTATTGCTACGACGTCTACCGGCACAAATTGGCTCCAGATTCCACTCCAGCTGAAAACCGCCGCGACTGCGATGATCGAGAGCCGAACTACATCGGTTCTGGTGTTCCCGCCATCCTTCTGCCCACTAGCCGATTCGATAATTCGCTCATCGACCATGAGGTTCTCACCTTATCCTGGCGACGATCTGCTGTAGCTCCACCAGGCTGTTCGTCACGGGCTCCTTTTTCTCGGCCTTCGCGACGCAGTCCTCTACCAAGTCGTCGACGATAACCTGGATGACGCTGTCGAGCGCCGACCTGATCGCCACTATCTGATGTACGACTTCAGAATAGGACCGACCGTCTTCAAGCATTTCCCTGACTGCGTGAACGTGGCCGTGTATCTTCGCCACGCGATTCTCAACGTCCTTTCTCTTGTGCTGTGCCATGTTATCCCATCCAGGGGGAGGGGATATGTATATAGCTATTGGTCGGCGGCCGAGAAGCGCACCCCTGAATCTGCGGTGTGGTGTGGTTTCCAATCGGTCATAGCACAAGCCATGTCAGGATTACACGAAAATCCGTGCATTGGCGGTGATCTTTATGTTACTGAACAAGTATTACCAGGGGCATGGAGGTCGTGAGCGTGAAGGTCGACAAGGAGACGAGAAATAAGATGCGCAGGCTCGCCAACGCGGACTGGAGCGAGACGATAAGACGGGCGATAAACGAAACGATAGAGCGAGAGGAGCTAGCGGAGAGGAATGTCGACCCACGAGACATTAAGGAGGGGCTGAAGATAGCCCAATCCATCCGACGTCCGTCGAAAGGCTGGGACTCCACCAAGGAGATAAGAAAGTGGAGAGACCTAAGAAGATAATTGTCGTCGACGCATCTGTCGTCGTGAAGTGGTTCGTCGAGGAGGAGTTTACAGGGCAGGCATTATCCCTGATCGGCAACTATGAAATGCGCAGCATTGACCTTCGGTCTACCCAGATGATGCCTTTTGAGGTCATGAACGCTCTAAGGTATAACGTGGAGTGGGGCAGACCGAGTTAGAGAACGCTGGAGATGCTCTCATGCGCTTCAGAATGGCGCTATACCCCCTCCTGGGGGATCTGAAGACTATCTGCCTCACGCTCGCATATTTGTATGGGTTGACCGTCTATGACGCATCATACCTGGCTCTGGGAAAGCTCCTGAGCGGCGACGTATACACAGCTGACGGAAAATCATCGAAAAGACGAAGAGGGGCGAAGTAGCGCTCCGCCACATAGGGGAGTACAGCGCGAGCGCATGAACCTCGCTCGAGAATTCGCGCGGGTCGATTGACCGCTCCTGAGAGCTTGCGGACTGAGTACTGATGCCCTCATAGGTCGAAGTAGAGGTAGAACTCGTAGGGGTGGGGTCTCGCGCTGACGGCCCTGTAGTTCTCCATCTCGAGCTCCATCATCACCTCGAGGAGGTCGTTCGGGAAGATGGGAGATAGGAACTCCGAGTCGCTCTTCAGGCACTCGACGGCTTCCGCGAGGCTTCCCGGGAGTTCCTTCACCGAGAGTTCCCTCCTCCTCTCCGGTGTCAGCTTGTAGATGTCCTGGTCAACCGGGTCTCCCGGGTCCAGCTTCCTCCTGACTCCGTCGAGCCCCGCCGCGAGGATCGCCGCGAAGGCGAGATACGGGTTGCACGAGGGGTCTGGCGTTCTGAACTCGACTCTCTTCGCACCCTCCCCCGCCCTCCCCCTCTCGTAGAGTGGTATCCTCACGTTCGCCGACCTGTTCGCCTTGCTCCATGCGACGTAGACGGGCGCCTCGTACCCGGGGACCAGGCGCCTGTAGGAGTTCGTCGTGGGTGCCACTACCGCGCAGAGCGCCCTGCTGTGTTCCAGCAGCCCGCCGATGTAGTACCTCGCTGTCTGGCTTATCTCCGCATACCCGTCGTCCGGGTCGAAGAAGGCGTTTCTCTCCTCCCTCCAGAGGCTCGAGTGCGTGTGCATCCCCACCGCGTTGTCCCCGAAGATGGGCTTCGGCATCGTCGACGCGATGAGCCCCCGCCTCGAAGCGAGATTCCTGACGACGTACTTGTACGTCATGACGTTGTCTCCCATCGCAACCAACCCGTCCCTGTACATGTCGATCTCGCACTGCCCCGCGGTGGCCACCTCGTGGTGGTGGGCGTTGCTGAGGACGCCGAACCCCTCTTTGAGGGCGGAGACGCACTCGCTGCGGTACTCCATCAGCGAATCGACGGGCGGGGCGGGGTAGTATCCGTCCTTGAAACGAATCGGAAAGTTCGTCCCCCTGGTCTCGAGGGCCGACTCGCTCGAAGAGATCGAGAAGCCGGATGAGAAGGGGTTGTGCACCGACCAGGTCGCGCTGCTGAAGACGAAGAATTCTACCTCGGGTCCCCACAGAGAATCTGTGAAGCCCAACTGCGGGAGGCTCTGCTCCGCCCTCTGCGCTATGTACCTCGGGTCGCGCTGAAACCTTCCTCCCCCGAAGCCGGTTCTCACGTCGCAGATCATTCTGGCCGTCTTCATGCCGTCTTCCTTCATCCACGGGATGATCCCGAAGCTCGATGGGTCGGGGACGAGCATCATATCCGATTCGTGAATCTCGACGAACCCCTTCACAGAGGAGCCGTCGAGCTTCGCGACACCGTCCCTGAAGATGCCCTCGTGGACCATCTCCGACGGTAGCGTGACGTGTCTTAACCTCCCCGGAACGTCGGTGAACTGCAGGTCGACAAACTTGACGGCCTCCTTCGATATCCTCGCCAGAACCTCGGCGGCCGTTACCCGACGCCTGATGAAGGCCCCTCTCTCGGTGACCTGGTAAGTCACGCCAGGCAATCCTTAGAACAAATATAAAGGTAGCTAGCAGGAGACGATACGAATGTAGACTATTTGCACGACAAGTTGGACATTCGTCTACGCGAGCAGGCAGTCGGGCCCCACATCGAGCACCTCACTCTGTCTGCTGCGAGACCAGCTTTCGGCTCTTTTCCGGGTTCACGGGGATGGTGAAGGAGAAGGTGGCTCCCCTCCCTCCCGGGTTGTTCTCGGCCCAGATCTTCCCGCCGTGGGCCTCGACGATACTCTTCGAGAGGTAGAGTCCCAGCCCCGTTCCCGACTCCGACTTCGCGACGAACCGGGTGAAGAGCTTCGGGAGGATTCCGAGGTCGATTCCTGGACCCGTGTCTGCGACGCTGACCACGGCATCCTCGGATTTCTCGTCAAGTCTCGTCGTCACCGTTATCCTCCCCTCCTCGGTGAACTTGACCGCGTTACCCACGATGTTGTGAATCACTCGAGTGATTCTGGCTTTGTCGCCGTAGAGTTCCATCTTCCGCTTGTCGGGGATGAAGACGATCGCCAGGTTCTTGTTCCTGATTCCGCTTTTCTCGTCGGCGAGAACCTCGGCGACGAGCTGATTCAGGCTGAAGACTTCCATGCTCAGGCGGAGGTTTCCGCTCTCTATCCTAGCGGCGTCGAGTATCTCTTCCGTCAGCTTCTGAAGCCTCTTTACGCTGTTGAGCAGCCTGTCGTAGTACTTCTCTCTCTGCCCCCTGTCGGCGATGGCCAGCTCCGCGTAGTTGATGATAGCCTGCACGGGTGTCCTGAGCTCGTGAGCCGCGATGTTGATGAAGTCCTTCTGGAGAGTGTCGTGAATCTTCAGTTGTTCGTAGAGCTCTGTCTGCCTCCAGAGGCTCTCGAAGATTGTGGCGTACGATGCCGCGATCGACTTGCTCTCGGTGTAGGTCGCGAGCCCGACGGCTTCGTAAAGGTCCTCCTTCGTATCGTCGTTCGTCTCGAAAACCATCGACTTCCTTCTGTCGGCTATTACGAGGCTGATTCTAGTCTTCAGACTCTCGTTCATGACCCTGAAGTCGACCGTGGGAACCATCTTCCTCACGTCCTCCATCGCTGCGACCACCTGATCGTCACTGGGAATGAGGATCTTCACACGAGCCTGGGTACTCTGGGCGACATTCTTGAGCCTCTGGAAAGCCTCCGCGTTCACTTGGCGCAAGAATGTCCTCGGTGTGGAGAACATCACGAGCACTTCCCTCGAGGAGCCGATGAGATCCCAGGCTCGCCTGAGCGATTCTTGCGGGTTCAAGATGACCTCGACGCTCGTCCGGTCGACGCCCCTGACGAGTTCGTCTACCCTCTTCGCCGCGTCGATTCCGTTCCTCCAGAGTTCGTCGAAGACGGAACGGAAATGCCTGACGGAGGCGGGGTCGTTGCTGACGAACGCCCTCTGAACGGCCCTCTCCCCTCTCTCTAGCGAGACGAGCATCTCGGATTCGGTGCAGCCGAAGTTGAGAGGGGGGAGCTTGCTGATGTGTCTTATCTCGATCCCCAGCCCCACCCATTTCTGCATCATCGCGACCTCTTCAGGCCCGATCGACGTCAGCCACTTCGCCGGTCTGTCTCCCGCGACTCTCTTCTTAGCCAGCATGTCTTCAAATCGCTTGAGGAGGAGGTCGTAGACGGGTTCCAGCGCGCTGGCTTCGGTGCAGGCGATCAGCTCGCCGGGAGAGGCGAGCATCTTCTGCATGAACTCGCGGATCGCGGTATCTCCATCCAGGACCTGGGTCTGAATCGGCTGGACCCCCTCGTCCAGCTGGCTTATCCTCGACTCCGCGGGCATCCCCTTCTTCCAGAGCGCCTCGAAGAGGTAGGTCTGCTGCTCGACGATCGCCCGTGCGTTGCTGTAGATCAGACGCGTCACGGGCTGCGCTTCGCGGATGACCGCCGTCGAGATGTACTCCGGGGCGTCGGAGACGGCGAAGTTTCCCGTGACTCCGTCGAGGTGTCTCACCTCGACGAACTTGGCCAGTTCCTTGACGAACTTCTCGTTCTCTGTCGTTATCTCCGTCAGGAACCTCACCTTCTTGTGCGAGTCCTTCCACTCGACGATCAGGCGCTTCGACGCTTCGACCCCCATTACGACCGACGGTCCGTTCGAGTCGGAGCAGACGTCGATTTTCTCCCTCGCGTTCCTGATAAACCGAAGTGTCCCCCGGGCGACCTCGTCCACTCCCTCGAGTACGCGAATTGTCTCCTGAGTCTCGCTGACTGGTAGGGTCAACGAGAAGAAATATAGCCAATATCTTATAAGTCGGTATGCAAAAATGTCCAGAAGAAGACTCTTCTCGGGAAATTCAGAAGACTCTTCTAGGAGATTCTCAGGACTTACTTACCCGGTGGTTGATTCCCCCTTCATATCGCCCCCGTGGTCTCTCGCATTGAGCCGAAGCAAAGAAAGAGGGCTCCAAAGTCGAATTGGGGCGACCTCTACCCGCGAATCAACTCATTCAGTCGGGCCGCGAGTTTCGTAATCGTGATCGGCTTCTTGAGGAAGAGTTTCACCTTCAGGTCGGGGAACATCTTCTCGAACTCTTCGCGGTAGACGTCGAAGGCGGTGAGAAAGCAGACGCTTGTCTGCCCATCGATCTTCGAGAGTCGGCGGTAAAGGTCGAAGCCGTTCATCTTCGGCATTCTTATGTCGAGAATCGCGACGTCGAACTGGCCCTGCTTGAAGCTCCTGAGGGCCGCCTCGGGGTCGTTGAAGGTCGAGACCCGGAAGCCGTGTCCTTCGAGACCGGCCTTGAGGGCATCGGTGATGTCTACTTCGTCGTCCACGATGAGGACTCGCCTGTCCATTCTTGCTCTGAGTGAGCTGGGTTGTGTCTATAAGGGTTTCACGGGTTCGAAGAGATGGCCTCATCGAAAGTCGATACGAACGAAGGATGCAGAAGTGTTCGCGTGAACTTTCGAGAAACAAAGCTTTCGAATCATCAATCAATAATGTGTGTGAACATTATTGAGTGTGAACAGCCAAGGATACTTCTGGGTCGCGGTCCGGGCCTCCGGTGGGCCGAACAGCGCCAGCCAGATCACCAACCTCTGCTTCCAGTGGATGAGCAACCAGCCCCTCACGAGGGACTGCACAATCATTACAAATGGCTCGAACCTCCTCAAGGTCTACCGGGACGGCGCCCTGGTCTTCTCGAGCGCCACCATGAACCCGAACATGCCGCCACCCTTCAACTCATTCCCGGAGGTTCAGACAACCTATGCGGGGCAGATGCTCTTCGGCGTCTACGACGACTACTACGCGACTTCCAGCGACGGCGTCACCGTGACGAATGCGCTTCCTTCTTCTACTGTCGAGATCGAGGACCCCTCGGGGAAATGTCCTCGCGTCATCGCAGGCGGACCAGCCAGGCAACGCTGTCCTGAACATCGCACAGTACCACATGCCACTACAGGCTTACATTCGCACCTACTCGCTGGGGGTGATGGTAGCGTCGACTCCTTCACTCGTCTCGATCTGGGGAGGAGACGTCTACTCCGCTTCCGCTCTGGGCCTGGGTCTAGGGAACGGCCTGTCGGTTCCGACAAGTGCTCCAAGCCAGGCTTCGACCCCAAGCGTCGACCCATCATCGCTTGGGCTCTAGAAGGTCACACGGCCACCTTCTTTTCGAGTCGTAGTGAAGGGTATCTTATAGTACTTAGTTCCTTCCTTCTTAATACTTCTGAACCGAAAATCCATCGCTAGTCCTCATGTCAGCCCTTACCAGCTTCGTGCGAACGCTCGACGACCTCTCCAAGGACGACGTCGGGGTTGCCGGCGGGAAGGGTGCGAACCTGGGGGAGATGCGAAAGGCAGGATTTCCCGTCCCGGACGGGTTCGTTGTAACGACGCAGGCCTTCGAGCTCTTCGCTAGAGCGAACAACCTCGAGAAAAAGGTCGGTTGGCTGCTCGCAAAGATAGACGTCAACAACGAGAAGAAGCTCGAGACCTATGCGAGCATGATCCGATTGATAATCGAGTCTTCGAGAATCCCGAAAGCCATCGTCGCAGAAGTGCACGCCGCGTACGGAGAGCTTCGCAAGAGGGCGGGGAAGAAGGTCTCGGTGGCTGTCAGGAGTTCAGCGACGGCCGAGGACTCCCGTGATGCGAGCTTCGCAGGTCAGCAGGCGACATACCTCAACGTCACCAAGAAGGACGAGGTCATCACGTCGATCAGGAGATGCTGGGCCTCGAGCTATACCCCGCGGGCTATCTGCTACAGGTTGAAGAAGGGATTCGGCATCAATCTCTTCACGACGGCCGTCGTCGTGCAGAGGCAGGTCGCGAGTCAGAAGGCGGGTGTCGGCTTTTCGGTGCATCCCACCACGGGCGACCGCGACTCGGTCGTCATCGAGTCGGTCCTGGGTCAGGGGGAGGAGCTCGTCTCCGGGAGAGTGACGCCCGACACCTTCACCCTCAACAAGAAAACCGGAATGATTCGCGAAAGGAGGATAGCGGAGAAGAGGAAGATGAAGGTCCCGAACCTGCACGGCGTGGGGCTCGAAGAGGTCGCCATTCCGAAGAGGCTCAGGCGGGCGCAATCCCTCAAGGCTTCGGAGCTCATAGAGCTGTGGAGCCTCGCGCGAAAGCTCGAGGCTCACTACAACCACCCGCAGGACTTCGAGTGGGCGGTGGTGGAGGACGGCACCATCTATCTCCTCCAGACCCGCCCCGTCACTGTCTTGGCGAACCCTGTGCAGGACGGCGGCGGAGGAGGGGGGATCTCGGAGCGAGAGGCGGAGCTGAAGGGTCTTGGCGCCTCCCCCGGGGTCGCGAGCGGGAAGGCCAGGCTCATCCTGGGTCCTGGCGAGTTGAGCAGGGTTCAGAGCGGTGAAATCCTCGTGACGAAGATGACCACCCCCGACTACGTTCCCGCCATGATGAAGGCCGCGGGAGTGGTAACCGACGAGGGAGGGATGACGAGCCACGCCGCAATCGTGAGCAGGGAGCTGGGCGTCCCCTGCGTGGTAGGGACGGGAAGGGCCACCAAGGCTCTGTCGGAAGACCTCCTGCTGACCGTTGACGGCACAAAGGGGCTGGTCTTCAGGGGAAGAGTTGCGGTCGAAGCTCCGAAGGGGAGCGCCGCCGTCGTCGTGGCGGCCGACGCGAAGAGGATGACCACAAAGACAAAGGTCTACATGAACCTCGGCGTCCCCGAGAAGGTTCAGGACTACCTTAACCTTCCATTCGACGGAATAGGGCTGATGAGGATAGAGTTCATCATCGCCAGCTACGTGGGGGCGCATCCCCTCTTCCTTCTCGAGAACGGGCTCTCCTCGAAGTTCGTCGATAGGCTCGCGGAGGGGATGGCGACCGTCGCGCGGGCGATAAACCCCAGACCCGTCGTGGTCCGCTTCTCAGATTTCAAGACGAACGAATACAGAGACCTGAAGGGCGGTGAGATTTACGAGGAGCAGGAGTCGAACCCGATGATAGGCTGGAGAGGCGTTTCGCGCTACATATCCCAGGAGTTCGCGGAAGCGTTCAGACTCGAGCTCCATGCGATGAGGAAGGTGAGGGATGAGATGGGGTTGAAGAACGTCTGGGCGATGCTCCCGTTCGTCCGCACCCCGTGGGAGGTGGAGAAGTGTCTCGGGATGATGGAGGAGGAGGGGCTCGTCAGGGACGAGTCCTTCAAAGTCTGGCTGATGGCCGAGGTCCCCTCGATAGTCTTCAGGGCGGACGAGTTCGCTCGCCTCTGCGATGGTTTCAGCGTCGGTTCGAACGACCTCACTCAGCTGATCCTCGGGATCGATAGGGATTCATCTCGCCTGGGGAAGATGGGCTACTTCGACGAGAGGGACGTGGCCGTGAAGATGGCGGTCAAGCAGCTAATAGAAGCCGCTCACGCCTCCGGAATAACCATCTCAATCTGCGGTCAGGCGCCCTCTGTCTACCCCGAACTGGCAGAGTACCTCGTGGGCGAAGGCATCGACTCCCTCTCTGTCAACCCCGACGCCGTCACAAAGACGAAACGAATCGTCTTTGAAGCCGAGGAGAAGAGGATGATGAAGAAAGTCATCGCCGGCTTTTGATGGAGGCGGCATCTCGTCCCTTTCCTCGTGAGACCACTCCCTCCCTCCCTCCTTTCTTGCATGAATATCGCCCCCGAGGCCAGAACCGCAGCCGCGACGACCCCGAGCAGGAGAACTCCCGGGACGTAGTTCAGGCTCGATGAAGGGAGGGTGGGATTCCTGAGGAGGACATCCTCCGCTTCAGAATCAAAGTATGATGGGAGTGTAACGTATGGGTTCTTGGTCTGCTCCCCGAGGTCTGTCACGTAGACCCAGCCCGCGCCCCGGCTGATGGCCTGCGATATCACATCGTGCATCCTGTCGGGGGGGACATTCAAGACGATGTGGAAGAAGTGGCTACTCGGATACATGAAAGTCCAATTCGCTCCCGCGTAGTTGTCCTCGTAATTTGCGTAGTCATTCTCGAAGGTCACGATCACGTCTGAGATGGCGGCGTAACACTCTCCCGTGGGATTTCCCGGGTTCAGGACAACGAGAGCGAGGCCAGGCTCGGCCTTGATGTGCTGGTAGAGTGACTGATAGTAACCGAAGGCGGATTGGCGGCACGTGGCGTTTGCCTCATCGAGGAGGATCCCGTCGACGTGGTACCAGTCGTAATACTCGTCAATCCAGGTCTTCGCCGTTTCAAGCTTGACGGTTCCATTGGCGTAGCTCGTGTGAACGTATCCCAGGATGCGGATGCCCCTCGCCTGCGCCTGCTGGGAGCGGGAGGCGTACTCCGGGTTCCTCGAGTCTCCGGGGCCGTTGGAAGGATTCAGTACGATAATCCCCACCGCCGGAGACTCACCGATAGCCTGATTCCAGTCACTGGGGTCGTCCGCGTTCAACGGGATTCCGATTCTGACCTTCATGTCACGATTCGCGGGAGCGTTGAAGAAGAGGATGCTCTGCGACGTCGCCAATAGGGCAATAGCCAACAGTAGCGGCAAGAATCCGAGCAGCATCCTTCTTCTCAACCTTAATCACCTCTCCAGACCTGCAGTGAAGCCCATCGGGATGGACAGACGATTTTCGAGGCAGTCTATGATGATGATTACGATGATGGTGATGGTGACGACGGCTGCTAGCCCGACCCCGCCCCGCACGTGCAGTAACCCGCCTCGTCTATCCTGTTTTCGCAGACTGGACATGTCTCACCGCTGTACTTGACCCTGAAGTGTTTCTCTACCTCGTCTGCATATGCTTCTTCTTGCATCCCAGCTTGATTCGCGCAGACTCATATTATGGTTTGTACAACAATGTAACGGAAGAAAGTGAGGAAGAATGTTGCAGAAAATGGAAAGACTCGACCTGAAGCAACCCCGGGCGAGAGCAGGGCTGCTGCAGGGT
This sequence comes from Nitrososphaerota archaeon, assembly GCA_005877185.1. GTDB lineage: Archaea > Thermoproteota > Nitrososphaeria > Nitrososphaerales > Gagatemarchaeaceae > TA-13. Next base: position 16,146 of record VBPQ01000012.1, on the reverse strand, counting down.
CATCCTCGATGCATCGAGGGCAGCTGCTTTCTGCACGAGACTCATGAGAAGGCAGCGGTTGGTATGAGAATCGACCTGAAGTGAGTGAATATCCTGTCAGACCATCGATTCGAGACGAAGAGTTGGGACGCCCGAACTCTTGTCGGCCGAGATTCCAAAAAACCCCGACCAGGGCACCTCGGAGTGCAGAAACACCGTACCGCTCATGTTCGAGATTCTGATCTGGGTCGCCGTGACGCCGGCGACTGAGTGGCGAGGCGAGGTCGGCTTTGTCACCAGGATCGAGAGGTCAGCCTCGCTCTTTGCTAGTGCCGCGACGCGTTGTAGGGTCTCGGGTTCACCCTCGTAGTAGGTCGAGGCTCCTCCCCAACTCATGATGTTCAGGATGCTCCCCTTCGGGCGTCCCCTCCTCGCGGCATCGAGGGCGTCGCGGAGTTTTTCCAAGAGCGTCCAGCCCCCCTGAGGGAGGCCGGCCTCTGGTTCTTTTTTCTCGCTCTCGCCGCCCCAGGTCACGACTTGGTCACGCTTCGATCCGCGGAAGAACGATTTGGCGAACTGATCGAAGTAGGCTGCCTCGACTCCCCTCATTTCCTGAAGCACGATGGGGTTGCCGGAGGCCACCCAGGTCGCAATCAAGGCGCTAAGAAAGACGAGCGCAACCTTCGCATCGACGCGGGGGTCGAGTTCCAGGGTGACCAGGGACCCCTTGGAGAATCCTCCCTCCATCTCTCTGTCGAGGTTCGGGAAGCCCGTCGAGAAGCGTCTACCGGCCCCACGGGGCTGCTGCAACTCGACAGGCGCCGAGCCTGACGAGAACGAGTAGTCGGCTGAGCGAAATCTGTCGAAGCTGCGGAAGATACCACCATCAAGGGTGAAGAAGTATGTGGGTCGACGGATTTCTACCCCGCGCAACTTTGAAAGCAAAACCTCCCTCACCCTTCTTCCGAGGAAGGACCTTTGGCGCAGCATGAGCACCCCGTCCATCAGGGAGTCGAAAGCCGTGTTGCGCGGGTCCTCCCCCGTGAAGATGAATCTCGCGCCCGCTCTTTCTCTCCAAGTCTCGAGCACCCTGGCGTTGACACGAAGCGCCTCCACATCCACGGAGTCGCTCAACGCCTCCCACGAATCAATCACGATGGTGGGTGCCTGCCTGTCCATCAGCTCGTTGGTGATCCTCTCAAAGATCGCGTTCGGTTCATCGAGCCTCGCGTCTACGAGGGTCTCTGAACCTTCGCCGGCGGCGCCCGAGGCGGAGGCCTCCAGGATTGGGCCCAGGTCGAACGTTTCGCCTATCCAGGCGTAACTCTGCAGCAGCTCGGCCGGCGAAGTCCTGGTCGAGACGTAGAGGAAACCTTTCGTAATCTTCAGGGCGCGGAGGATGCTCAGCGCCAGAATCGTCTTCCCGGTGCCGGATGAGCCCTTGATCAGCAACGAGTAGGTCGCGCGGCGGAGGAAATCGGCAAGCTCCCTCGGAAGGCGCTCGCGGGAGACGGCCTCTCCTTCTTGCTTGCCCCTAGGAGTTCTGCTGCCCATCTGACTCTTTATCAAGCGCACAACATATATGAGAATATTGGAGGAACGAACGTCGATGACCCGGCGACGACGTCGGGCCTACCTGCCTACCTACCTTTTACTACCTCCAGGGCATCACGTGTCGTAGGTCGCGTCTGGCTCCAAAGACGAGACCCACGCTATCTCCTCGCGAGCCCGCCCGGTACCCGCCATCTTCCAGCAGGGGGCGTGATACCATCTTCGCTCGAACAGGACGTCCCCCTCCTGAATGGACATTTGCCTCCCACAGGCTTCGCAACGATTGATCAGAAAGTTCCTCGTCCGGGGCGCAAGACTCTCGCCCTTCTGACCCGCCTGCGATTGCCCGAGCCGCTGATCACTCATCTTACCTCTTCTCTCCAGGGTAGATAAGTGACTTTGCGGTAAAACTACTAGTGGAATCTATCTTCCAAGAAGATGTTACTTCACCGTGACGGACTTCGCCAGGTTCCTTGGGTAGTCCGGGTCGGCGTTCCTCTCCACGGCCAGGTAATAGGCTAGTGCCTGGAATGGAACGACCTCGACGAGTGGGGAGAGGGTGGGGTCGAGCTTGGGAATCCCCAACCATTCATCGTACACGTCAGATGGTTTGTCCGAGATTCCGATGATCCTTGCCCCCCTTGACTTCACCTCATGCGCCGAGGCCAGCATGTCGACGTAGGTGGCGTCGGTGGGATTGACGACGATGACGTAGACGCTTGGGTCGAGCAGAGCCAAGGGTCCGTGCTTCAACTCTCCACCCGGTATAGCCTCCGCGTGAACGTACGCGAGTTCCTTAATCTTGAGTGCCCCCTCGAGGGCGACGCAGTAGTGCGGCCCCGTCCCTAGGATGTAGATGTCCGAGGCTCCCTTCATCCTCCTCGCAACCTCCCGAAGGTGCGTCTGCTTCAAGAGGAGTTCCGAGACTCCCTTCGAGACGGCCGTTAGGTCAGACGGGACCCTCCCGCCAGATAGGTGGCTAGCGATGGCGTAGAAGGTCGCCAGCTGTGAGGTGAAGCTCTTGGTCGCAGCTACCCCTATCTCGGGCCCGCAGCGCAGCCCTATCGAAAGTGTGGAAATCCGGGCGAGGGTGGAGGTAGTCACGTTGACGATCGATACGACCTTCGCACCCTTCTCGCGGCCAATCTCGACTGCCTCGAGGACGTCCGCGGTCTCGCCGCTCTGAGAGAGAGCGATTAGGACAGTCTTGCTGTCGTACTTCGCGGGAAGGAACTTCGCCTCGCTCGCAAGCACCGGCGTTGCATTGACCTGGGTATACTCAGAGAGCAGACGGCATCCAAGAAGGGCGGCGTGGTAGCTGGTTCCACAACCCATGACATACACTCTGCTCGCTTCGGTTAACAGCTGGGAGACTTCTTTCAATTCCGACTCGGTCAATCTGGCCGCCATCATGATTGTCTGCGGCTGCTCAAAGATTTCTTTCAGGGTGAAGTGCACATACTTCCCCTTCCCTATCACGCCGAACTCCTCCGCAACCCTCGTCACGCTGTGTGGTACTGGGCTCCCGGCGAAGTCGAAGATGCTGATCCCTTCGCTATCTATCACAGAGAACTCCCCGTTGTCGAGGTAGACAACCTTGTCCGTGACGCCCGCAAAGCCGAGTACGTCGCTCGCGACGTAGTACCCGTTCTCCCCTATCCCGATTATGAGTGGCTCGTGGAATCTCGCCGCCGCCAGCCTTCCGTCATCGAAGATCGCGACGAAGGCGTAGTTTCCGTCTATCTGAGTGACCACTCTCATCATCGACTCCTCGATGCTCCTGGTCTCGGCGAAGGCCTTTTCGAGGAGGTTTGCTATCACCTCGCTGTCTGTTTCGCTCTTGAAGGTGAAGCCCTCTTTCAGGAGGCCCTCCTTCAGAGCCCGGTAGTTGTCGACTATCCCGTTGTGAACCAAGGCGAGCCGGCCTGAGCTCGACACGTGCGGGTGAGCGTTCTTCTCCGTCACGCCTCCGTGGGTGGCCCACCTGGTATGGCCGACGGCGATATACCCGGGGAGCTCATCCATCCCCAGCATGTTGTTGACATCTACGACCTTTCCCACCCCCTTCCTGACGTGGATCTTCTTGCCCTCGAGGACGGCTATGCCTGCGCTGTCGTACCCCCTGTACTCCATCCTTCTAAGCCCCTGGACTATCGAGGGGGAAGCCCGCTTACAGCTGACAAAACCTATGATGGAGCACACGGTATTGGTTCACGCCTCGATTTTAAAGGGAACCCTACGTTTTCACTGTGGCCTAGTCCCTGAATTTTTCATGAGAAGATTCCACCATAAGATGATTAACGTTCTCGAGAAGATTCCACCATAAGATGATTAACATTCCCTTAAAAGAATCGGAACCGTCATCTCATATGAGTGCGCGTGGCGAGTTCGCTAGAGGGGCTGACGGCTGAATCCGAACCTTGGTTTGCCGCTCTCAGGGCGGATGAAGAGGGCGACCTCGTCGGCGCAGTCGTCCTCTATCTCAAGGACGCAGCGGGGTCCGTCGAGGAGGGTGCTTTCGCCAGGGCCGGTTTGTGCTGCTCCTGCGCCGCGGACTGTCTGGTCAAGCTCGGATACGCCGGCGAGGCGCGCAGTCTCTACCATGAGGCAGCCACCGTCTACAGGGACGTCTTCGAGAGCGCGATAGGCACTTCACTCAGGGAGGCACTTTGGTCGCTCGAGCGAGCTTACGAATGCTTCTTGCTGTCTGGGGAGGCGGCAGAGGCCCGACTGATTCGAGATATGTATAAGCCCTTGGCTCGCAGGGTTGACCCGTTCATCCAGGAGAATCTACTTCAGCCTCCCAGGCGCAGCCCCCCCGCATCGACTCACCCGACGACCGGGTCACAGGGCGGCCAAGGCGATGCGGAGCTGCAGCGTGCAATTCGGAGTTTTCTCAGCTCGCAGCCCTCTCGTCCGAGACCAAAGCCTGCAGCCGAGTCCGACCGTTCAACCGCTGGGAGTAGTTTGATCGATGAGGAGTACATTATCAAGCAACTTGGATAGCAGTCCAGACGCTGCCCGTTGCTTCTGGACGTGGACGTCCGAGCGGCCCGACTCGACCGAGAGCTGCGCACCGCTGTATCGTCACGTGAAGGCCGTGCGACGAAGGCTCCCCCTTCTTACGCGGGCGGCGACCCCGGGATGACAAACGTCACTCGTGCGCTGGTGACTGGTGGCGCGGGCTTCATCGGGAGCCACCTGGTCGACGAGTTGGTGGAGAGGGGGATTGAAACCTGGGTTCTCGATAACCTGAGCACGGGCTCGATAGACAACCTAAGGCGGAACTCGGGAAGCAAACTCTTGCACCTCTGCGTGGGTGAGGTGGGCCGGATAGACCGCCTTCCAAATGACCTGGGAGACGTCGATGTCGTCTTTCACGAGGCCGCGATCGCGAGCGCTCCCGAGTCGGTGGCCCACCCAATGGCGGTGCACGGAGTCAACGTGAACGCCATGTTGGAGCTGATGAACTTCTGCGTGAAGAGGGGTGTGAAGCGGATAGTCTTCGCTTCCTCGGCTGCTGTCTACGGTAGCATAAGAAAGCCGCCGGCATCCGAGAGCGACTTCTGCGCTCCGTCAACCCCGTACGGCGCCTCGAAACTCTCGGGCGAGGGCTACCTCAACGCGTATCACAAGAGCTACGGGCTGGAGACGGTCATACTCAGGTACTTCAACGCTTACGGCCCCAGGCAGAGGATGAACGACGACTACAGCGGAGTCATGACCATCTTCGCGAAGAGGCTCATGCAGCGAAAGACTCCGACCATCTTCGGGGACGGGCAACAGACCCGCGACTTCGTCAATGTAGCCGATATCGTCCAGGCTAACATGCTGGCGATGGAATCGAAGGCCGCGGTTGGTGAAACCTTCAACGTCGCCTCCGGAAATTCTATCACCATCCTCGAGCTCCTACAAGTCTTGCAGTCTGTCACGGGTGTAACGGTCCAACCGCGCTTCCTGCCTCCACGGCCTGGAGATGACAGAATCGGCGTCGCCTCGATATCCAAGATCTCGAGTCTGCTCGGATACAAGCCGAGGGTTCCACTCTCTCGAGGGCTCGCCTCGTTCGTCGACCAGATGAGGACGCAGCACGCAGAATTACTCGTCGCCTAGCTCGTGGGAGCATGGTTGGAGACGCGCGAGATGAACTCGCCAGCCGGATTGTCTAGAAGATTTTTAGGTGGAAATCAACTGTACACATCTATCCTCAGCCATTTATAATCTTCCACGAGTTGTATGCGAAGTGAAGGTTCTAATCACCGGCGGATGCGGTTTCGTCGGCTCACATCTAGTCGAGCGATTTCTTGCCGCAGGCTTTGACGTTAGGGTCCTCGGCCTGAAATGTGAGCTAGAAAACCTGAATCATCTTCTCAAGGATAACGAGATTGAGTTTCAGAGGGGCGATGTGAGCAATCCCGACGTCTGCAGGGAAGCCGTAGAGGGGTGCGATTTGGTCAGTCACGTCGCGGCCCTCGTCTCGATTGACCACAGCATCGAAGAGCCAAGACCCTTCTGGGAGGTCAACGTGGAGGGAACCTTCAACATGTTGGAGGCAGCCCGTGAGGAGGGGGTCAAGCGCTTCCATCTCATGAGCACGTGCGAAATCCTAGGAACCATCGAGTATCCGAAGAAGGCCGACGAAGACTGGTCGTCCCTCGCCCCGAGGTCTCCGTACGCGGCGAGCAAGCTGGCTGCTGAGACCTACTGCCGGAGCTACTACCTCACCTACGGGTTTCCGGTCGTGATAACCAGAGGCTTCAACATCTTTGGCCCGCGGCAGAGGCCGGGAGCAAGGGGAGCGATGATCGCGAGTTTCGTCACGAAGGTCCTGGACGGCAAATCTCCCGTAATCTACGGTGAAGGGGAACAGACGCGGGACTGGACCTTCGTCGAGGACATCGCAGAGGGCATCTTTAGGTCGCTGACCTCGGAGGGGGTCGTGGGAGAGACCATCCACCTCTGCTCTGGCGTCGATCATAAGGTGAAGGATGTAGCCCAGCTCGTGATAGACGGTGCGGGAAAGGGTGACGAGTTGAGACCCGTGCGTGCGAGCCCAAGACCGGGGGAGATGATGAGGTCTGTGGGAGACAACTCAAAGGCGAAGAGGCTCTTGAACTGGGAACCCAAGGTGAGCTTTGAGGAAGGGGTCAGAAGGACAATCGAATTCTTCAAGGAGCGGCCCCGACTGGCCCTACCGTCTTTGTAGGGGCACTCACGCACGCACTCGAAAGCCGTTTCTTTTCCCTCCCTCCCTCCTCGTTCATTCGTCCGATCTCTCACCGATTGGTGCGGTGGGCTCTCGGCGCTGCATGAGCGGTGACAAGAAGGGTGCGTGCGGTTCAGAAGAGGGATTGTGAGCTCCCTACGCAAACCTCGCGAAGAAGATGCTTGAGGCTCTCCTTATCGCCCTCGTTATGTACGCGGTTGATGACACGGCCGAGACTGCCGCCGCGACGAGGTAGGCGTAGACTACGTTCTGGAAGCCTCCTTGCGCCAGGGCGAAGCCTCCCAAGCCTAGGATTACCGTAGCTGCGAACGCAGTGATTGCGAACGCCCTGATCCGGTTCATGAACATACCGAACATGCTGTTGGCCACAAAGATGGAGAGGAATATGTTGCCGATGGAGGCCACCTCCAGAATCGTCGAGCTGACGGGGGAGCCCTGAAGCACTGGCATCAGCGACGGCCCTAACAAGTTCAGGCCAAAGGCGGCGCAACAAGAGGTCACGATGGTGGCGAGCATCAACCTCCCGTAACGCTTCCTGAGAAACTCGTCGACACCGCCCACCTGTTTGATTCCGAGCGTCAGGCTGAGATTCGTCACCTCCATGTATACTGGGGCCATCATCACGTACTGGACTATGGACGTTACGAAGAAGACGAGCGTGGCCGGGTCGGCGCCCGCATGGTACGCCGCGTTGAACTGCATGGGAAGCGAACCCACCTGGGCCAAGGCCGGATTGAAGATCCAAGAGACCACCCTATCTCCGAACATCATCGCAAAGAAGAAGATTCCAAAGGCATAGTATGGCAGGGCCTCGAGCATCTGCACCGTGACCCTGGCCTTGAGGGTGTACTCGTCGGTGCTTGGAGTCCTGTAAAAATGGGGAACTTCTCCTTCCTCTCGCGCTACGCGTCTGAACAGCCTGTGGTGAGCGTAGTATGCGTTGACGGACAACCAGAGGAACGCTGCACCAAGGGCCGCCAAGTATCTGCTACTCGCATCGGATATCGCCCCCGAACCGAGGTAGTAGATCGAGAGGAGTAAGGCAAGGGCGAGAGAGTAGGATAGGACCATGTGCCCAATCCTCTTCATGGCGTAGAGAATCATGTAGCTGGCCCTATGGAGAGAGATCGTGGCCAAGGCAACGAAGCTCACGAGAAGGAGGTTGATTGGGATATGCACCAGATACCCGAAGAGGAGCAGAAAGAAGGCGGAGGCTCCCAACAGGAGGGAGGTGAAGTAGAAGTTTCTCCTGACCGTGCGCTTCGCCTCGCACGTGTTAAGTTGGGAGAGGTTCAGGAGAAAGAGCCGGTGGAACGTCGCCATCGGCCCCTCCGATACAACGATGCCGAGGAAAACTCCGATCATGAGCGCGGTGGTGTATCCCGGGGGCAATCCCGAGACCATCCACAGCGATACCCCTGTTACGGAGAGCAAGGCTAGCGCACCTGACCAGGGGAAAGTCATAGCCAGGCTCTCCATCACCCTCCTCCTCCTGCTTGGTATCTCGTTCAGGAACGGGGCGTTTGTCTCGGCCTCGTCCTCCTGCCTCGCCTCATAGAAGTCGATGAACCTGCTGACGTACAGTGCGAGATCGTACACATCGACGAAGCCATACCGTTCCAGGTCCTCCTTTGTTATCCCGGAGACTTCGAGCAGGATGGCGATGTCGGCGACGCTGTTTATGCTTTTCTCGACTTCAATTATCGACCTCGCCATCTTTTCGGCGAATGCCTTCGCCTCCCTGGAGTGCGGTTCCCCAGGCGTTGGTCTGGACAGTCGCCCCTCCCTTCTCTCAAGCGCTTCGCCCAAGGATGTCAAGCCACTCTGCTCTCCTGCAGAGCCGCCTCCCGTGCAGGTTCTCGCTCGCGCACAGCCGTTAGACTCTCATAGAGTTTCGAGTACTCGCTCACCATCTGCTTGTGCGAAAACTCCGCCCTTGCCTTTCTGATCCCTGCCGCTCCGAGTTCACTCCTCAACTTCTCGTCCCTTAGGAGGGTGACGATGGCCTGGCCCAGCTCGTACGGATTCCTGCTCTTGACAAGGATCCCGCAGCCTTGAAGCGCCTCCCTCACTCCCCCGACATCGGCCGAAACAACCGCCCTCCCGCAAGCCATCGCCTCCACGACCGTCAGAGGAAGGCCTTCGGTGACGCTGCTGATGACGACCACATCTGCGGCGTTGTACACCTTCTCAGGCTCCCTGGTCGCTCCCATGAACTTGACACTCTCTTCGAGTCGCGCCTCCTTCACCGCGTTCGCGCACTTCGTCGCGTACTCCAGGGTTATGGATTCACCGAAGATCAAGCATCTAACGTTCGGCTCGTGCTCCCTCACGTACTTGATCGCCTGAATCAGGCACACTATGTCTTTGAAGGGTTCAATCCTGGCCACCGTGACCACCGTCGGCCGCTCATCCAATCTGGGGACATTCATCGGAACGAACCTATCGACATCGATGCCGTTGTAGATCAGCTTGATCTTCGCCGGAGGTGTCCCAAGCCTTTGCTGCCAAGAGGCGTTCACCCGGGAGACAGGCACAACGACGTCTGCCACCGAGTACACCGTCTTGATGACGTTCGTGGCAACCGTCTTCCAAAGAATTCTTGAGGATTCCTTGTGAATGTACGCGTTGAAGGTGAGCAGAAGCTCCCTGAATGCTACTCCGTGCTCGGTCACGACGACTGGAGCGCCAAACTCTCTCTTCGCCACGATTGCCAGCAGCGATGGGAGCCAAGCCAGAGCGCACTGGACTAGGTCCACCTCGGGGAGCCTGACTGATAGAAGCTGCAGGAACCTCTGGATAATCCTGAAAGCCGTTGCCGCCTCGCTCAGCTTCATCTCCTTGTAGAGGCGGTCGCGGTCGAGTTGTTTCAAGAAGTTCTCCCACGCTCTGGGACTCTCTAGGCACTTCTTGTAGTCGTAGATTGCGAAGAGGGAATGAATCCCGCAGACGGTTTCTTGAAGGCGCTCCTGATCGCACTCCTCGAACAAGATCTCCTCGAGAAGGCTGTCGAAGAGCGGCAGGAAGGCGCTGCTGACCACCTCATCCGTGGTCCTGCTCATCCTCGAGACGATCGGCCGCCCGTCGTCGTCATAGTACTCCTCGTACCTACTCGTACCGAATATCGGTATCCCTATCACCTTCACATTGTTGGGTAGATTGTAGTTCGCACTGGCGTTGGGATTCGAGAGCTGGTTGAAGACGACGAACTGCCAGTCGGGAAGCCCCTCGATCAGTGACCGCTGCCATCTGTAGACCCCGCCGTAGGCGAAGTGAGGGTAAGCGTCCCAGCCGATCAAGAGCACTCTTCTTCGGGGGCTCACTTACCGTCCTCCTCCCGCCTCTTCACCCGGTACAGCTCCGCTCCTTTCCGTGAGGAGTGTCTGCTGCTCAAGGAATCTCCTCACCGCGTCGATCACCTTCTCAGGAGGCCCCGCACCGCCCAAAGTCCTGCTAGGGAGGTTGGAAGTCGGCTCCGGTGACAGAGGCTCCAACTCCTGAAGGAGGGGGTCTATCTTGCTCGCGAGGTGGGCGTACCGATTGTGGACAGCCTCAGCCTTGGGCGTCTCGCCTCCCATCAGAAAATTTTCGTAAGCCTTCTGCAGCGACCAAAGCCATTCCCTCATCGACCTGCCGAAGGCCGAGTCCGCGTTTTTCTCGTAGATTGTGCCAGCCTTCGCGTACAGCTTCCTCGAAAGGTCGTCCGAGTCCAGCTTCACGAGGCAGTCGGCGGCGCTGGAGCAGCTCAATCCCGCCCGAGTCAGGGAGCCCTTCTTGAGGGAGTCGGCGGCATCCTTCAGGTAGGCTATCGCTGCCTCGTCATAATCGCCTATGTCTTCGAGCTTCCTAGCGTTAAGCCAAACGTTAGATTCATCAATAATCCTGTAGACCCACGTCACTACCCGCAAGACTATCCTGAATTCTCCTGCGATTCTTTAAATCGAAGGTATCATTCTACTCGAAGACTCTTACTGTGAAGGGTACCATCCGTGGGGCTGGTCGGGAGTTCCCCGTGGAGAACCGCTTCGTGTAAGACACTCAGAAGTAGGCGGGGATCAGCGAGTCCTTCCCTCCTCCCACCACCCTCCCGTGCTTGACCGTCTTTTCATAGGTGGAGTAGGGGATGTAAACCTCGTTCCAGTACCTCATGCAGACCATCCTCCTGTACTTTTTCACTCGCACCTCCTCTCCGAGGACGGCATTCCTGAAGAGGAGGTCGGGCTCGTTTACCCCTGCGACAGCGCGGATTGGACATGAGGCGGAGATCCTGGGATTGATCTCGAAAACCCTCGGCTCACCTTCCACCAGCCTCGCCTGAATGTTGACCGGCCCTCGGCAGCCTAGCTTCAGGGCGACCGCCTCCGCTGATTCTCGTATCTCCGCGAATTCGTCGATGAACGCCTTGTAGGTCTGACCGCCCTTCAAAGTCCTCCGCATCGCAATCGAGGACATCACGTGCCCTCCTCCCCTGTCGACCGTGACGCCCGTGGTGTACTCTGGGTTTTCCTCGCCAATGTACTCCTGAATTATCGGATGAAGTCCGGAACGCCTTATCGCGAGGATCGCGTTCCTGACCTCCTCCATGCTCCTCACGATGTGGAACCCGATTGAACCGTGCCCCTCCCTCGGCTTCACCACCAGCGGGAAGCCTCTCCTTCGGGCGAACTCCTCTTCGTCTTCCGGGAGCGCCGACTCCGCGCACGGGAGCCTGTTCTTCCTGAGGAACTCGAACGTCTTCCATTTGTCCGTCCCGATCTTCAGAACCTCCATCGGATTGCTGACTACTACCGCACCAGATTCCTTTTCGATCCTCTCTCGCGCGGCCGCCATCGGAAGCAGCTCCTCATCCGCGCCCACGAAGACTGCCTCGACATCCTCCTCCTCGCAGACCCTGATGATCGCCTCCACATATCCCTCCGCCTCCGCCTGGGGGACGATTATCCCGACGTCACTTCGGTAAAGTCCCGCCGCGAGGGGACTCATGTCTGCCGTTACAATCCTGTACCCCTTCCTCCTCCCTCGGGCCGAGTCAGCGAGCTTCAGACACTTGATAACGCCCTGCGCCACCACGGTACCCGCCGCGGTAACCAGGACTGTTCTGGTGCCCAAGTGTCGTATTGTGATTTCGTCTCGACCTTATGTGTCTTACCAGGCGTCTGGCACCCCTTTTCGAGAGTCGCCAGGATTTGACATGAATTCGAGGAGAATTCGGCACCGCTGACCAATTATCGTGAAAAGAGGAACTTGCATACGTATGATGCATCCGCGTTTCTTTTATACAGTATCCGACTAGTAACTATAGATGATTCTTCTGGTACATTCCTCCAAACGGTACCCCTCTCTGGCGGTGGCTTTCCTTCTCGCCTTCGCTGCCGTGCTGACTGCCATCCCGAGGGCCGGCGTCGCTGCCACAACAGGCACGGGTATCGTCATCCCGCTTTACACCTATCCAACCGACGGCAGCTGGACCACGGTCATCAACACGCACAAGTCGTATCCTACAGTTCCCCTTATCGTGATAGCAGACCCCACCACCTCTGGGGCTGGCTCGTCTTCCGATTCTAATTTTGTTACCGGGATTAAGAACATGCAGGCGGCCGGGATAACGGTGATCGGATACGTGGATACCGTCTATGCGGGAAGGTCCTTATCGTCTGCCAAGAGTGACATAGCTAACTGGTGGAACTGGTACAGGGTGAACGGAATCTTCTTCGACGAGATGTCCAATTTTGGAGGCGATGAGAATTACTACTCGACACTCACCGCATACGCGAAGTCGTTGGGGATGACCTACACGATGGGGAACGCCGGGACCACGATTCCGACCAGCTACATCGGAACAGTTGACACAATCTGTGTGTACGAGTCGGCCGGGCTCCCCAGCCTGTCCCTACTTCAGTCGATCCAATCGGGTTATTCGAAGTCGAATTTTGCGTACCTAGCCTACTCGGTTTCCACCCTCAGCAAGACTTTCGAGGCGAGTTCTTCTAGCTACGCCGGATGGCTCTACATAACGAACGACGGGGGTGGGAATCCATGGGACACCCTTCCTACCTACTTCTCCAGCGAGATGGCGGCACTCGACCCAGTCGCGACGTCATCGACTACCACGACAACCACAACCTCCAGCACTGCAACCACAAGCACTTCGACTGGCAGCACCGCAAGCCTATCCATCTCCACCGTCGATGCGAGTAACCAAGCGCTGACCGGGTTCTACATACAGACGGTTCAGGACAACACTGCTGGTACTTCAACGGGAGGCTACTACACACCCAAGACGGTCGGCGCAGTCGCTGGTCACAGCTACTCTGTAACAGTCGACGACTACGGCGGGTACAACGTTGTGGGGGCCAACATCGGAACCTTCGCTAGAACTAGTGCGAACGGTGGAGGTGGAACAGCGACGTTCACCTTGCAGGGGAACGCGAATATCGCTTTCACCCTCTCGACTTCCACCACCTCCTCGACGACAATAACGACGACCTCTACAACTTCGCCTTCGACAACGACGGTAACCATTACGACCACATCTCCAACCACCACTACGAAGACGACAACGACGACGACTACGATCACCACCACAACATCTTCCTCCACCACAACATCTTCCACCACCACATCCTCGACTAGCTCTTCGACGTCCGCTTCGACGACCAGCGCCTCATCCTCGACATCTACCACTTCAAGCGCCGCGACTCAGCTCGATTTCTCTCTGGTACTATCCCAGGCTTCCCAGCACGCTACTGAAGGCAAGGGCGCTTTTACCCAGGTTCAGGTCAATTATCTCAGCGGCACCTCCTCGACTGTAACTCTCGCGATCCTCGGTTTGTCCTCGGGGATTACCGCCGTCTTCTCCCCCACCTCGGGCACTGCCCCCTTCTCCTCGACTCTGACGGTTTCCACCTCCACATCCACACCGGCAGGAACCTACTACCTTACAGTCACTGGAACTTCTGGACAGCTGATAAAGGAAGTGCAGTACTCCCTGAAAGTGACCAAGACATCGTACACCATGACGATCAGGGCAACGCCCTCGAACGGAGGCACGACTAGCCCAGCCCCAGGGGCGTACACCTATCTCTACAACAGCAGCTGCGTCATAACCGCCGTTCCTAACTCGGGATGGCACCTCGAAGGGTGGACGGTCAACGGCGGGAACAGCGGAAACGGCAGCGTAATCTCGTTCGTTGTCTCCAACGACACCCTCGTAACGGCTACGTTTGCGCTAGGAGCCCCCATGCAAGGCGTCTCCACAATCACCTTCGCAACGAACGGGGCCCTCGGGATCCACGCAATCGTCGATGGGACAAACTACACGATTCCGGCTAGTTTCACCTGGCAGGTTGGTTCGAAGCACCTGGTGTCGATAGCAACCACTGTGTTCGTCGGCCCAACCACCAAAGAGGTGTTTACAGGATGGAGTGGCTCTGACCCCTCCCCCTCGACACAACTGGCTGTTGTTGTTAGCGGCGACTCCCAAGTGACTGCGAACTACATGACAGAGTATCAAGCGACTCTCGGCTTCACGACCGCAGAGGGCGAAAGAGTTGTCCCATCGAGCATCACTCTGCTCGGTCCGAGTGGGGAGAGCACAATTCCTGCAGGTGATCAAGCGTGGCTCAGGGCGCGCTCAACCTACACTCTGCTCAACGTGATGTGGTCAAACGTAAGTGTTGGCCTGATCAATCCTGGGAACAACACTCTCTACCTTGATGGCCCGGCGAGCTACGTGATCCCGCTTATGATCTATCGAGACACGTTCAGGGCTGTAGACCTCTTCGGTCTTCCCCTCGGGGGCGTAACGGTCAACGTAACCGCCGCAAACGGAGGCCAGATTACCAAGCTCACAGACAGCAACGGGATCGCAACCTTCGAACTCCCACTCGGCTCCTACTCTGCGGTCCTCACGTACATGGGTGTTACAATGTCCCATACTGACCAGTCGTTCGGCCCTCACGACACCGCGGTAACATTCGTTCTGAGCTTCCCAATCTTCGTGGTACTCGGTCTATTCGCAGCGAGTCTCGCCGCCGTCGCGGTGGGACGAAGAAGGCATCGGAGCCAAGCTGACCTTGGGCCAGCTACCTTCTAGGCCGACGCCTGTACCCGCGCTCCACAGGGTTGTCAGGATCCCTCCCTCGGGTTCCTGAGGAGGTGAGGGGGACAGCCGATTATTGCAAAAGAGGTAACTTGCACCCAGACTGCGAACTCGAATAACCTATCCGCACTGCGAACTCGAATAACTTATCCGCGTTTCTTTTATACGATTTCTGAGAATATCGGTGATAGATGAATCTTCCAGGGAATTCTTCTAAAAGGACCTCCTCCCTAGCGATAGTCATCGTCCTTTTCTTCGCGGCAATTGTGACTGCGACCGCGAGAATTAGCCTCGCGGCCACGACCAACTCAGGGATAGTCGTCCCGCTGTACACCTACCCCACGGATGGTAGTTGGACTACCGTCATCAACACACACAAATCTTATCCCGGTGTCCCTATTATGGTCATTGCCGATGTAAGCGGTAGCGGGGCCGGCTCTTCATCCGATTCAAACTATGCGAATGGAATAAGGAACATGCAAGCCGCTGGAATCCAGGTCTTGGGCTACGTCGACACCCTATACGCAGGCAGATCCATCTCTGCTGGCAAGACGGAAGCCACCAACTGGTGGAATTGGTACAAAGTAAACGGGATATTCTTCGACGAGATGGCGAACTCCGGCGGGAGCGAGAGCTATTATTCCACCCTCACTGCTTTCGCGAAATCTCTCGGGATGACTTACACGATGGGCAACCCAGGCACGACGATATCAACGAGCTACATCGGGACGGTCGACTCAATCGTCTTCTACGAAAGTCCAGGGCTGCCCACCCTCTCCTCTCTATCCTCTTACATCTCTGGGTACAGTAAGTCGAATTTCGGCTACATCGCCTTCTCGGTTTCTAGTCTAAACACCTCATTTGAGGTTAGCTCTTCCAATTACGTTCAATGGCTGTACATTACGAATGCTGGCGGAGGTAATCCTTACGACGTTCTTCCTTCTTACTTCGCGACTGAAGTTGCTGCTCTAGGTCTGGGAACGACGACGACGACAACCTCAACTTCTACCACAACAACCACCGGTTCAACGACCAGCGGCGCGACAGCATCACTGTCGATTTCCACTGTCAATACCAACAACCAGGCGATGACTGGTCTCTACATAGAGTCAGTCGTGGACAACACAGCCGGCAGTACTGTGGCCTCAGGCCTCTACACCACTCAAACACTCACACTTACGCTTGGTCACAGCTACAGCGTCACAGTTGATGACTACGGAGGTAACTTTGTCGTAGGGGCGAACCTCGGAACCTTCGCAAGAACAAGCGCGAACGGTGGAGGTGGAAC